>CACZQX010000023.1 GCA_902783445.1 uncultured Lachnospiraceae bacterium | reverse complement strand
GTATAGCGCTTTTTTACAAATTGTTCACTTTGTGTTAAAAAAATCTTAAATTTAAGAAGATATTATGTTTTTATAAGATGAAAATTAAGCGGTAAAACGGGGAAATTAAAGCCGCATATAAAATGGGGTTAAAGATGAGAAAGAAGAATAACAAAAAACATGAAGAATTAATCATGGATAGCGGAATCGTCGAGAAAAGAGATATAATGGGCGGAGTGGTTATTACCATTTGTGTTGTGGTAATCGCAGGCTTGGTTTTTCTTGCGGTAGGTGCAATAGCTAATTTATAGGGGGAGCATAAAGTGAATAAAAAAAGGATCTACGAAATCGTAGAAGCATCCGGGAAAAACGACAAAGCCAGCAAGGCTTACGATATAATGATTTTTGTGGCCATAATAGTGGGCCTTATTCCTTTAACGGTTAAGCACGAAAACAGATATATGATATATATCGATCTTGCAACCGCTCTTATCTTTGCGGTGGATTATGCCCTAAGAATCGTTACGTCCGACTACAAAATGGGCGTTAAATCCTACAAAGCATATATTTACTATGTATTTACGCCTATGGCTATTATCGACCTTTTAAGTGTTGTGCCGATTTTAAGCATATTCTTTCCGCATGTAGCTATTTTTGGATACTTCCGTCTCTTCAGAATATTACGAGTATTCAAGCTTATAAGATATTCAAAGACAATGGTGTCAATAACAAACGTCCTAAAAAAGGTACGAAAAGAGCTGGCAGCGGTACTTGTACTTGCGCTTGTTTACATAGCGGTTTGTGCTTTGGTAATATTCCAACTGGAGCCTGATCTTTTCGACAACTTCTTTGAAGCCCTTTATTGGGCAACCGTATCCATAACCACCATAGGTTATGGCGATATCGCACCGGCGACCCCGCAGGGACAGCTGTTAACCATGATTTCAGCTCTTATGGGCGTGGCAATCATAGCTTTGCCATCCGGTATTATTACCGCGGCCTATATGGAAGAGATTCGACGTAAAAAAACCAAGTATGAAAAATAGTATTGATTAATGGATATTTTGAGGGGTTTGTAGTAAAATTTAACTAAAGAATTGTAGGACTATTATGTATTAAAGAAGGGACGTTTGTTATGCATAGAAAAATAACATGGTTTTTCTATTGTGTTATTGCGATTGTTTTATGTGGAGCTCTGGCATTGGGACTTATGTATATTGTGGAAAAATATGCCTTGATTCCTAGCGGAAGCGACACATTCTATCATATTTATCGCGGACAATTTGTATTAAATAACATAATGGATGGAAATCTCTATCCTTCCTATGATGCTGCAATCAACGGCGGCGTGGAAATTTTAAGATACGGCGCACCTTTGCCTGCTTATATTTTCACGGCTTGCGAAGCTTTGGCAAGACTTTTCGCCGACTATAATATGGCGTCCTATGTTATTTTTGTGGGCCTTATTTTCTTTGCCGGTGCCATTATTTGGTTTGTAATCGGCTTTAAAACAAAAAGGCATGTTTTGGGCCTTATAATCGGCATCTTGTGGTTCTTTATGCCAAATAATCTTTACATGCTGTTCTCTGAAGGTAATTTATCCTTATCCGTGGCTATGGTCTTTTTACCTCTCGTTTTATTCGGAATTTATGAATTTTTCAAAACAAGGAAAGTTAAATTCTTGCTGATTACAAGCATATTTTTTGCCGTATTGTTTCTTTGTGATTTCTATTTTTCTGTGGTTGTGAGCGGAATTCTTTTAATATATCTGATAGTTGACATGATAGTAAGCAAGCGCTTTGGGGACAATATGCGCATTTTGTTTTCTCTTGTGCTTGGTGCGGGTCTTGTAGGAATCTGGTGGATTCCTTCTGTTTTCGGTGCGGTGGAGAATGCCCATAATACCGAAAGCTTAGGAAGCGGCTATGATGATTTATTAACTATGATTAACCCTCTTAACAGACTCGGTGAGGGCGGAGATGTTTTTTACTTTGGCTTGGCGGCGGCAATAATCGCAATTTTCGGAATATGCTTCGGCTACAGAAAAACAAAAGCCGGATTTATAATCGCCATAGCGATGCTTGCACTTTCCGTGGATGTCATCTACAAATTTATGTTAAAAATCCCTTATTGGGATAATGTTTTGATGCTTAAATTTACATCTGTGGCTTTGTGCTTTGTGCTTATGAGTTTCTTACAATGGGACAGCCTTAAAAAGCCATTTGTGGTGATTTTTGCAATTTTGCTGGCCATTGATATCATCCCGTCTTATGGCTTGATTTATGCAAATCCGGGGGCCGAAAAAGCAGATGAGCAAGTTAAAGAGCTTGAAAAAAGCTTTCTTTTGGATGAAGCTCGGGTTATTACAAATCAAAGACTTTGCTATATCGGAGAGAATCAATCGGATTTTGAAAAAGCGTTTTTTGCATCGGATACGGCAGAAAAGATCGATTTAATCTACGATTCAAAAAATATCCCAAGTGAAGAAGCTGCAAATATCAAGCGGCTTATCAAAGCATTAAGTGGGGGAAATTACCTTTACCTCTTTGACAGAACATTGCAGCTTGGCTGCGATACCGTACTTGTTAATGTGCAAGGCATGGATGAAGCGGCTTTGAAAAAGCTGGACGATGGGGCAAAAGCTTCAGGTTATGATTTGTATTTTGCAAACAGCGACTATAGGCTCTACGACCTTTTGGGCATTGAGTATGAGCATTGGGGAGTGACAAGCGAATTTAATGCAATTGCTATAGGAGATGAGGCCGATTACATCACCATGCTTTATCCGACAATTAAGGACAGCTCATCCGACAACCTAAACGACTATTCTTTTGAGGAACTTAAAAATTACGATTTAATCTACCTTGCGGGCTTTGAATATGACAGCAAATCTCTTGCGGAAGAGTTGGTTTTGAAACTCAGCGAATCGGGAGTAAAGATTGTTATAAGTGCGGACGGTGTTCCTGCAGAAACAATTAATGACAAAAGAGTTTTTCTTGGATCATTATTTAAAAAAGTAACTTTTGAAGACGGTTTTCCGAAACTTCTGACTAACAGCGGAAGCTTTTATCAAAGCGAAGTTTTGAATATAGATAGCTGGAGCGGCGTATATATCGTGGGACTTATGGAAATAGAGGCAAAAGTGGAGCAAATGGGCAGCGAGCTTGCGGTGTGCGGTTATTTGAAGAATGAAAACATTCTTGTAATCGGCGCCGATTTGCCTCGTTATTTGGCACACACAAAAGATGCTGGGATTGAAAAGTATTTTGCTTCTCTTTTAAATATCAAGCAAAATGCCCTTCCTCTTGAAAACATAACACCGATAAAGGTTGACATAAAACAAAACTCGATTTTGATAGAATCTGACTATGATAGGGTAAATACGGGCCTTTCTTATCATAAGAACTTTGTATCCGATAGCGCAATTTACGAAGATAACAATATGTTAGTTGCGGACAAAGGCAAAACAAAAATAACTTTTGAATATCCTTATTTCAAAGAAGCACTAATTTGCACTGCCGCGTCCGCCTGCATTTTAGTTGTGTTTATGTTGCTTGCAAACATGCGTATATCAAAGCAAACAGAAGAAGATATTGAAGATTAAAAGCTTGAAAATGCTGAGAAAAAGCCAAAGGAAGAGGCTCAAGACGACGAAATTATAGAGATTGACTAATCTTTTTTACATAATTACACAAATTTGTGGTATAATTTTAATATATTCTAAGGGTAATAATTTTGTGGAAAAATGTGATATTTGCATTTCTGGTTGTGATGTAGTAAATATCAGACAAATTAACTGTCTGAGCTGAAAAGGGGTTTTAAAATATATGATCGAATTTCCCGGACAAGAAGAAGTATATTTATTTAAAGAGGGTACTTGGAATCAAAGTTACCAAAAATTAGGTGCGCATCCCTTCAATGACGAAGATGGGGTTGGGTACCAATTTGTGCTTTGGGCACCAAATGCCAAATCCGTACACCTGGTGGGAGATTTTAACGAATGGGATGAAAATGCCAATCCTATGACACACGATGAAAGTGGCGAGTTTTGGGGAATTAAAATGCCGGGTGTTAAGGAAGGCGACATATATAAGTATTTGATAACGGACAAAAAAGGAAAGAAAGTTTTCAAAGCGGACCCTTACGCATTTTATGCGGAAGTTGCGCCCAACACGGCTTCGGCTCTCTACGACATTGAAGGCTATAAATGGTCGGACAAGAGATGGATGAATGCAAGAGCCAAGACCAATCACATGGAAAATCCTTTAAACATCTACGAAGTCCATTTGGGGTCTTGGAGCCGCAACGAAGAAGGCGAATACCAAACATACAAAGAAATGGCCGACGAGCTGGTTAAATATGTTGTGGATATGGGATACACTCATGTGGAAATGCTGCCTGTTATGGAGCATCCTTTCGAGGGATCTTGGGGATATCAGACTACGGGCTATTTCGCACCGACCGCCAGATACGGTGAACCAAAGGATTTTATGTATTTGGTGGATAGCTTCCATAAAAACAAAATCGGAGTTATCTTGGACTGGCCGGCGGGGCATTTTTGCAAGGATGAGCACGGGCTTTACCGCTTTGACGGAAGCAAGCTTTTTGAAAAAGGAGAGCATCCTCAATGGGGAACTTGCAAGTTCGATTTCGGCAAGGGGCAGGTTTGCTCATTCCTTTTGTCAAATGCGCATTTTTGGCTGGAGAAATATCATGCGGACGGCATTAGGGTGGATGGCGTAACCAGCATGCTTTACTTAAACTTCGGCGTTGATAATAAAAAGGACAAGGTATTTAACAAAAACGGCACGGAAGAAGATTTGGATGCCATTGCTTTTGTACAAAATTTAAACAAAAACATAGGTATTTCCCATCCGGATATCATGATGGTGGCTGAAGAAAGCACCGCATGGCCGATGGTTACTTATCCGCCGGAAGATGGGGGACTCGGTTTTCACTACAAATGGGACATGGGGTGGATGAACGATACTCTGCATTATATGCAGACGGATTTTCCGTTTCGACCGGGAAATCATACCCTTCTAACATTTTCCATGATGTATACCTTTAATGAAAACTTTATATTGGCCCTCTCTCATGACGAAGTGGTTCACGGCAAGTGTTCTTTGATTCGCAGAATGCCGGGAGATTATTGGCGACAATTTGCGGGCTTAAGAGCTTTGGCTCTTTATCAAATGACTCATCCGGGGGCAAAACTTAATTTTATGGGCAACGAAATCGCCGAATTTATCGAATGGCGCTACTACGAGTCTTTGGAATGGTTTTTACCGGAAAAATTCGAAGCTCACAAAAAACACCAAGACTTTATTAAGGCCATTAATCATTTTTACAAAGACGAAAAAGCCTTGTGGCAAAAATCCTACACATGGGAAGGCTTTAGCTGGATTGATGCGGATAACAACGAGCAATCGATTTTATCATATATAAGAAAGGGCAAGCAGCCAAAGGACGATTTGATAGTGGTTATCAATTTCACTCCGACCACATACACGGGTTATTATGTGGGAATTCCAAGAAGCGGTGTCTACGAGGTTATATTTAATTCCGATGACGAGCTTTACGGCGGCAGCGGTCAGGGAGACCACGGAGAGATCAAAAGCGAAAAAGGTAACTGGCACGGACAAAAAAATGGCTTAAAACTTACCATTCCGCCAATCGGAGGTATTGTCCTTAAAAGAAAAGCAGCCTTGCCTAAAAAGACCGACAGTGTAAAATCAAGCGGCAAAAAAGTCACAAGCAAAGCAAAAAAATCATAAATTGATTTGGAAAAGAGTATAAATAACAAACTTACAGAGGGAGAAAACACATGTACAAAAATCAAATTTTTCACGACAAAGAAGAGTTTATGACAGAGTATAGGAAACGTTGCGTTTCAGAGCTTAGCAGGGAGTTTGAAAAATGCACGGATATCGAAAGATACAACGTGCTTGTTAAACTTCTTATGACCAATATCAGACAGATTCAGTTCAATACCGAAAACGGGGAAGGCTCTGAAGATAAGAAAGTCATCTATTTTTCCATGGAATTTCTTATCGGCAAGCTCTTAAGAAACTATCTTATAAACTTAGGTGTTGAAGAGTTGGTGGAAAGAGGTCTTGAAGCTATGGGAGAAAGCTTGGATCACCTTTGCTCCATCGAAAGAGACCCGGGTCTCGGAAACGGCGGTCTCGGACGTCTTGCGGCTTGCTTTATGGATTCACTGGCAAGTCTTGGATATCACGGCTATGGCAACGGTATTCGCTACAGATACGGCCTTTTCAAACAAAAAATAGTTGACGGTCGTCAGGTGGAACTTGCGGATGATTGGATGGCAAAGGGTTATCCTTGGGAACGTAAAAAGATTGAAAACGCTGTGGTTGTTAAGTTTAACGGACGTGTTGTTCGCCATGAAGAAAACGGCGAGTTTTGGTATTCCTGGGAAGATGCGGATGAGATTTTGGCAGTGCCGTACGATGTACCGATACTTGGCTATGGCGGAAAAAACGCAACTCACCTTCGTCTTTGGTCGGCAGAACCTTTGCATGAAGATTTTGATATGGGAGCTTTCAACAAGGGTGACTATTCGGGAGCTCTAAAGTTTAAGTCGGATATTGAGGCCATTTCAACCCTTCTTTATCCGGATGATACCGATGGTACGGGCAAACTCTTAAGGATCAAACAGGAGTATATGTTTGTGGCTGCGGGCCTTGCAAACATTATTAAATATTATAAAAAAGACTATGGTCAGGATTGGGCCCATTTTGCGGACCACATCTGCATCCATACAAACGATACGCATCCGGCTCTTTGTGCACCGGAACTTTTGCGTATCTTAATTGACGAAGAAGGCTGCGATTGGGATACTGCATGGAATGCGGTTACAAAATCAATCTCTTACACAAACCATACGGTTTTGCCGGAAGCTATGGAAACATGGCCGATTGATTTGATCGAAAAACTCCTTCCTCGTGTATACAACTTTATCGAAGAAATCGACAGAAGATACAGAGAAGAATTTCCGCAAGATCGAGATGACTGGCCGGAGCTTTTGGCTCAAACCGCAATACTTTGGGACGGCAAAGTAAGAATGGCCAATCTTTCCATAATTGCGGGTCATTCCGTAAACGGTGTTGCTGCGCTTCATACGGAGATTTTAAAAAGAGATACTTTAAAATCCTTCTATAAGCTTACACCGGAGAAATTCAACAACAAAACAAACGGTATTTCTCACAGAAGATTCTTGCTGGAAGCAAATCCTACTTTAAGCAAGCTTATTTCCGATTCTATCGGACCGGATTGGATAAAAGACCCGGCCAAGCTTTCCGAGCTTAAAAAACTGGAAAAAGATGCGGCATTTGTTAAAGAATTCGCTGCCGCAAAACGTAAAAACAAGGAGCGCTTGGCGGCGTTCATTAAAGAACAATCGGGAGCAGAGCTTGACCCTAATTCGATTTTCGATATACAGGTTAAGCGTTTCCATGCATACAAAAGACAGCTTCTTAACTTGTTTAAGGTTATATGGCTTTATAACAAAATCAAGGAAGATCCAAGCTTTTCATGCGAGCCTACATCCTTTATATTTGCGGGTAAGGCAGCCCAAGGCTATGTATTTGCAAAAGAAGTTATAAGATTTGTTAATGCGGTTGCGGATGTGGTTAACAACGATCCGGCCACAAAAGGTCTTATAAAGGTTGCTTTTGTGGAAAACTTTGGAGTTTCCAATGCGCAACTTATATATCCTGCGGCAGATATAAGTGAACAGATTTCCACGGCGGGCCTTGAAGCCAGCGGTACCGGTAATATGAAATTTATGATGAACGGTGCCATCACCCTTGGAACACTTGACGGAGCAAATGTTGAAATCGCCGAAAAAGTCGGAGAACATATCAAGATTTTCGGCTGCAAGGCGGAAGAAATAGAAAGTCTTAAATGCGGACACAGCTATCTTGCAATTAACGAAATGAGCAATAACGGCGAGCTGGCAAGAATCGTTGACAGCTTAAAAGACGGCACTTTTGCAAGACAGTCCGGCGACTTTACGGGTATCTACAATGAGCTCATTCATAAAAACGACGAATTCTTTGTACTTAAAGATTTCGGCGCATATGTAAATGCGTTTATGGAATTGACGGGAATGTACAAAGATACTGATAAATGGAACTTGTCGGCTATTCACAATACGGCTTCGTCGGGATATTTTTCCAGCGACCGCACCATCAAAGAATACGTGGACGATATTTGGAAGCTTTAAAGATCAGAGGTGGGAACTATGGGAAGAAGAAAACAATGTATTGCAATGTTGCTTGCGGGCGGCCAGGGCAGCAGACTCGGGGCTTTGACTCAAAACATTGCAAAACCGGCAGTATCATTTGGCGGAAAGTACAGAATGATTGATTTTTCATTGTCAAACTGCAACAACTCAGGGATAGATACGGTAGGCGTGCTTACACAGTATCGACCTTTCGAACTTAACTCTTATGTGGGTAACGGCGCCGCATGGGATTTCAGTTCTTTGGACGGCGGTGTTTACATCTTGCCGCCATACGAAACACAAACAGGTGGTAAATGGTACAAAGGCACGGCCGATGCCATTTACAGAAATATAGACTTTATCAACAGATTTAATGCTGAATATGTGCTTATTCTATCCGGCGATCATCTTTATCGTATGAACTACAAAAAGATGCTCATAGACCATATAGAAAAAGGCGCTGCGGCAACAATCGCTTGCATGGAAGTGGAATGGGAAGAAGCATCCCGCTTTGGTATTTTATCTGTGGATAATAATGACAGAATTACAAAATTTGCCGAAAAACCAAAGAAACCGGAGTCAAATCTGGCATCTATGGGTATTTATATCTTCAATGCGAATCTTCTTAAAAAGAAATTAAAGGAAGATGCAAAAGACGAAGAATCGGCTCATGATTTCGGCAAAAACATTATTCCGAAGCTTTTGGCGGAAGGCAAACATCTTAATTGCTATCGCTTCAACGGTTTTTGGAAAGATGTGGGAACAATACCGAGTTACTACGAAACCAGTATGGATTTGTTGGAAGAAGAACCGGAATTTTCTCTTTACGATGAGAAATTCCCTATTATGAGCAATTCCAACATTTACCCGGTTCAATATATCGGCGAGAAGGCGACTTTGTCCAACTGCATGATTAACAACGGATGTCGAGTTTTCGGCAAAGTCAAACATTCGATTTTGGGAATCGGATGCGAAGTGAATGAGGGTGCGGAAGTAGTGGATTCCATACTTCTTCCGGGCTGCAAAATCGAGAAAAATGCAAAAGTAATTCATGCAATCGTAGGTGAAAATGCAGTTGTGTGCCAGGGCGAAACATTCGGAAACGAAGACGAGATTGAAGTGTTGGGCAACGGCGACAAATTTAAGGGAGGTGAATAGTCATGAAGGATGTAATCGGATTAATTAGTGCAAATTATTCTACAGACAAAATGGAAGGCTTAAGTGACGAAAGAAGCATTTCTTCCATGCCTTTTGGCGGAAGATACAGATTGGTTGACTTTTCCCTTTCCAATATGATTAATTCGGGGATTACCGAAGTAGGACTTATCACTCCTTATAAATTCAGATCTTTGCTTGACCACATCGGTACCGGAAGCGCTTGGTTGTTGGACCGTAAAAAAGGCGGACTTTACATACTTCCGGGAGCTACCTTTGGTATGTCCAGAAGTTCGGACCGTTTCCTTCTTTGCGACATTATGCAAAATGAGGCTTACATTCGTCGTTCCTCTGCGGATTATGTAATTGTGACGAGCGCAAATATCGTTGCCAGCATGGATTTTAATCCTATTATCGAAGCACATGCGGCAAGCGGCGCGGACCTTACCATGGTTTGCAAGCAATCCACAAGAAAAAGCCATTTCCTTATGGGTATCAAAAAGAAAGACGGAAAAGTAACCGGAATCAAACACGGCTTGGAAAAAGGCGAAACCGCATTTTTGGATACTTTTGTTGTGGGAAGAGAGCTTTTGCTTAAGTTTATAGATTGGTATTCGGCAAAAGATTATATGGATATTTTCGATATAATGGAGCCGGATTACAATAAGATGGATATAAGAACCTACGAATACAACGGTTATTCCAGAGAAATTTTCACACTTCAAAACTATTTTGATTTCAACATGGAACTTTTGGATCCTGATGTAAGCTACAGACTTTTCGATCCGCAGATGCCTGTGCGTACCAAAGTGCAGGATTGTATCCCGGGCAGACTTCTTCCGGGTTCGGAAGTAAGCGACAGCCTTGTATCTTCGGGATGCTGGGTTAAAGGAAAAGTGGACCACTCCATATTGTTCCGTGGTGTTACGGTTGAAGAAGGGGCGGTTGTATCAAACAGCATTATTATGCAGTCATGCATTATAAGAAAAGATGCGGTTATTAAAGACGCTGTAATTGACAGAAACAATGTAATCGGCGCGGGCATGATTATAAAGGGTAGCCCGGGCGAAATATATGTTATGAAGAAAGAACAGCGTACCGAAGAAAATGTGAAGGGAAGATACTAAAATGGCCACTGCTAAAGAAAAACCGGGAGTGCTTTTTGCGGCATTCGAGGCTACTCCGTTCTTGAAAACCGGGGGTCTTGGTGATGTTGCGGGCTCCCTTCCGAGAGCGCTTAAAAAGAAAGGATTTGACGTTAGGGTTGTATTGCCGAAACTTGCGGTAATTCCCGAAAAATATAAGAAGAAAATGAATTATATTACGCATTTTTACTTTCCGCTTGGTTGGAGAAGCGCTTATTGCGGAATAGAAACATACACATATAGGGGAATTATTTATTATTTTATAGATAACGAAAGCTATTTTAAACGTGACGGAATATACGGCTACTTTGATGACGGGGAGAGGGTTGCATATTTTTCAAAGGCAATTTGCGAGATTATTCCTTATCTTGAGGATTTTAATTGTCGCATTTTGCATTGCCATGATTGGCACACATCACTTGCGCCTGTTTTCTTAAGAGAGTGTTACTCGGGCAACGAATTATATGACAATATAAAGACGATTTTTACCGTACATAATCTTAAATTCCAGGGGCAGATGTCCGACTTTGTGCTGGGGGATGTCCTTGGCCTTGAAAATGTGCCTGCTGCGGCAAATCAGCTTAGGGTGGACAAAGACAGCATAAACTTTATGAAAGGTGCTTTGGTTTACTCGGATATTATTTCCACTGTAAGTCCAAGCTATGCCCGGGAAATTCAAAATCCTTTTTACGGCGAGCATATGGAGCGTATTTTCCAACGTAGATGGGACAGTTTGTGGGGCATCTTAAACGGTATAGACACAACATTTTTCAATCCCGAAAAAGATAGGGCCATTGAGGCAAACTACAGTAAGGATAAAATGAAAAATAAACTAAAATGCAAACTTGCATTGCAAGAAGAAATGGGATTTGAAGTAAATGAAACCATTCCCGTTATTGTAATGATTGGCAGACTTACTCAACAAAAAGGCTTGGATCTTTTAACCTGTGTAATCGACGAGCTTGCGGAACAAACTCTTCAGCTTGTTATCTTGGGTACCGGGGACAAAGAGTACGAGGATATGCTTAAGGGAGCGGAAGGACGACATCCGAAGAATTTGAGAGTGCTTCTTAAATTTGACGAAAAGTTAAGTCACAGGCTTTATTCCGGTGGGGATATTCTGCTTATGCCATCGCTTTTTGAGCCTTGCGGACTTTCACAAATGATTGCCATGAGATACGGAACTTTGCCGGTTGTTCGCGAAACAGGGGGACTTAAAGACAGCGTTAAATATTACAACGAATATACGGGCGAAGGCACGGGATTCGGATTTGCAAATTACAATGCCCACGAAATGCTGTTTGCCCTTAAAGACATTACAAGTCTTTTCAGATCCAATCCCAAGGTTTGGCGCAAGCTTATGAAACAGGCTATGAGTGAGGACTTTTCTTGGGATCACGCGGCCGGAATCTACAAAGAAATGTACAATACGGTTTTGGAAGAAAATTAAATTGTTTTTATTAGAGGGGTTTAATATATGACGATTTATCACAATACAAGAGATGAACGATATCGAAAACCATTCGGTGCGGCAAAAACCGGTTCGAAAGTCAGACTTCGCATTGATGTTCGTGACGAAAAACCGGATAAGGTTTTTGTGCGCAGTTGGGAAGACGGAATCGGTGAGATATTGTACCCTATGGAACTTGTGTCTGATAAGAAATTCTATCGTTTTGATTGTGAAATTGTCTTAAACAGGCCGGAGATTTTTTGGTATTGTTTTAAAATCATTAAGGACAATGAGGAAATATCCTGGTACGGAGCCTGTGAGGGTCTTGTGGGTGGAGTCGGCGAGACCTACAATCACGAACCGCCTTCATTTCAGATTACCGTTTACAACGAAAGAAAAATACCCGCTTGGTACAAGCACGGCATTGCATATCAGATTTTCCCGGACAGATTTAACAGGGGTGAAGACTGGAGAGAAAATGCAAAACGCGACCTTGAAACTCACAAATTAGGTCCGCATCGTGTCCTTGTGGAGAATTGGGAAGAGCCGGTGGGCTATGTAAAAGACGGCCTTGGAAGAGTTGTGGAATGGGATTTCTACGGCGGTACTTTGTCGGGTATAACGGACAAACTTGATTATCTTAAAGACTTGGGTATCAGTATCATTTACTTAAATCCTATATTTGATGCGGCTTCCAATCATCGCTACGACACGGGGGACTATTTTAAGATTGCTCCTATGCTTGGTGATGAGGAAAGCTTTAAGACCTTGTGCGCCGAGGCGGAAAAGAGGGGAATAGGCATCATTCTTGACGGTGTCTTTAACCACACGGGTTGCGACAGCATCTATTTTAACAAATACGGAAATTACGATTCTAAGGGGGCTTTCAATCATTTTGAATCCCCTTACAGAAGCTGGTATACATTTAATTCGAGCCATGTGGGTTATGAAAGCTGGTGGGGCGTGGGAGATTTGCCTTCAGTTAACGAGCTTAACGCAAGTTACAGAAAAATGATTTATGAAGGCGAAGACAGCGTTGTGCGCCATTGGTTGAGGCTTGGAGCAAAGGGCTTTAGATTGGACGTTGCGGACGAGTTGCCGGATGTTTTTATC
>CACZQX010000022.1 GCA_902783445.1 uncultured Lachnospiraceae bacterium | reverse complement strand
GTTTGTGTGAACAAGAAGTCCCTCTACAGAATTGTCTTTGCAAAGCTTTGTTCTTTTATCTCTTGCTTTTTCAAGGTTTATAGCATTCGGAACGCTTGCGTAAGCCCTGCACATATCATCAAAATCCTTGTAGATAAATCCGAATGCATCGGCGTAAATTGTTGTAACCATGTTGATTCCGCGGCTCTTGAGTCCGGTTGATGTAACTCTCAGCCAAGGCCAACAGGCAATTCCTTCAAACATGATTCTGTATTTTTCTTCCGTTCTGAATGTTGATTCGCCTTTTTCGTGGTTTTCTTCGTATTCTTTATAAAGAAGTTCCATAGCTTCCGCTGCTTCTTTTTTGCCTCTGGCCGTAACCATAACCGCCATGTGGTTAAGAAGATCGAAACCATTAAACGGCGACGGTGTGTATTTTGCACAGGAAGTAGCCTTAAGCCATGCACGGGATGAACGTCCCGAAAATTCCATAACTTCTTTGTATTTTTCATCTGACCATTTGTGTCCCGTCAAATCCTCAAGCTGCTTGATTGCCGCAAGGAACTGAGCTTTGACGTATTTTACTTCCGCATCCGATACTTCGTAGTCCGGATTGAAAGGAATATCAATCATAATAAGAGGTATGTTAAGCTCGATTGAAAGATTTTCATACCATTTGATCATGCAATTGCAGATATTGTTGCAGCAAAGAAGATAGTCCGGCTGTGGCATATTCTGCGCCTCGCAGTCCTTAACCTTTGCGTAAGCAAGAGAAATTCTCGCATATGCGCAAATATCATTTGAATAGCCGTCGGCTTCGGCAATATTGCACATTTCCTCGCCCTTGCCTCTTGCTGCGATTGCAGCTGCCTGATTTTCAGGATATACAACGTAAAGTCCCAAAGTTTCAGGGATTTCCACAGGGAAGTTACTGGAACACCATCCCACAAGTTCCCCTCTTTCTTTTGCCTCAATAGCATCCGAGTATGCTTTTGCGGCGATTTGTCCTAATTTGTACTTAGCGGAATTAGGATCGATTGGTCTTTTTTGTTTTTTTACTTCTTCAGCCATAGTTCTCCTCGATTCTTATTTATAAATTTAAGCAATCTCACCACGGATTGCTTTATATTTCGCTTGGCGAAACCCAAGGACGGATAAGAATTTCGCCAAAGTAACTTTGGTAGATGTCAACTTGTCGACAAGTCTACTTGTAATTATATTAACACCTTAAAAAATGTTTGTAAATAAAAAAATCTAACAAAAAAGTTATATTTTGTTAGATTTCTTATACAAGGTTGTGCTATTTTCCTGCGCACGCCACAAGACCGTGCTATTATATAAAATACTGGGACTCTTTAAGTTTCAGATCCAATCCTCTTCCAACTGTATCAATGTGGATTCCCATGCATTTTCTGGCCGCCACTCTATCGCGGTTTTCAATGGCTTTTATAATGTTTTCATGCTCGATTAAAATCTCATGCATTCGCTCGATTGTTCTTACTTCGAAATTTCTGAAACGTCTTACATGTATGTAAGGGTCGGTTACGATGTTTACCACATTCGGACGCCCTACCGCTTCCAGCAAAAGTGCGTGAAATTCATTATCAAGTTCATAAAATTTCTCGTTGAAATTTTTGGTATTTTCATCCAAATTACGCTGGTTTGCGGAAGCTGCTTTTAAGTTTTTGACAAGCATTGTTATATCATCCATTTCGATGATTCTCGCTATAGCTTCCTGCTCTATTGCCACTCGCATAAACAAAATATCCGCAATCAATTCCATGTCGATAAGGCTTACAAATGTACCTCTTTGAGGAAATACATCCACCAATCTTCTGGATTTTAACTCTGCCAAAGCATTTCTTATAACATGTCGGCTGACTCCGTAATGAGCGCTGAGCTCGTTTTCGCTGATTTTGTCCCCCGGCATAAATTCAAGTTTTTCGATTTTCGAGCTAAGCTCTTCCGATATTTCCTCCGCCGTAAGCATAGGATTTTTTTGAAGTTCCATATTTAATTCCTTCTTTTTTAGCAAACGTCCCTTAGGCGACGATTGATATTTGCAAGCAATTGTGGATTAAAACATCCAATAAAAAACTTGCCTAAAAGATTATATCACAAGTTAATCTTGTCGACAAGTTTTGGCTAAGCCGGCTGAACCGACTTGTAAATCTGATTGTCGGATTTAATTAAATTGTAAAATCCTTTTTTATTATGTCTGCAATAGCCAATCCAAGCTTTGTTTGCTCTTTGCCCGATAAATGATAGCCGTCTATGGAATCGTCGGCATTAGCATATAATGCGGCATTTATATAATCGCAGGAAAACTTGTCTGCCAATTGCTTGTAAAGCTCTGCAAGTTCCTTTGTTATTTTTCTTGCCTCTTCATAATCATAGCAAGGATCCGCATATATACTGTCCGGTTTTTTGCCGAAAAGCGGCGGAGACATAAGCACAATCTTTGCTTTTCCTTCCTGTCTGAAATTGTTGAATGCAACAACCTTTTCCAGCAAAAGGTTCATTTCATCCGCTATGTCGATGGCGCAGTATCCAAACTTTTTCTTAATATCGTTTGTGCCCAGCATTATTATAATCATGTCAAAAGGTCTGTGGCTTTCCATGCAAGCTTGGATATATTTAAGGCCGTTTCTTTCTCCTTTTGGGAAGTCGTCCGTTGCAATGGTTCTGCCGTTTTGTCCCTCTTCTATAATGACATAATCGCTGCCCAGCTCTTTTGCAAGAACTCCCGTCCATCGCGTATTTTCATCGTATCGTATGCCGAATTCGGGACTGAATCCCCAAGTTAGTGAATCTCCAAAACACAAAATTCTTTTTTTCATAAGCTTTTTTCCTTTTTTATCTTTTCTAATATCTTATGATATGCAAATATAACTCTGCCGATAAGCAAGGCCGCCAAGATTGTTCCCACGCCTATTCCTATAAGTTTATGTTTTACAACAAGTCCGATTATTATTGCCGTTGCAACGCAAGTAATGTCTACGATATTTTTAATTAACCCAGTATTTTTATTGGTAAATTCGGCAATCGTCTGCACCACGCCATCTCCCGGATTAGGTACAATCTTTGCATCCATTGTAAGGGATGCCCCTATTCCGGTCAGCAATATTGCTATAAACAAGAATATAAATCTTGATAGCAGGCTACCCAGAGCCTTTCCTTCAAAATCATTTGCAAAAACCGGTAAAATATAGACAAAGATGTTCATAAATCTGGTAAATACCAGACTTAAAGGCAATTGCAGCAAATCATTTATTATTGCTTTTTTACCTGCTCGACTTTTTATATGTATGCATATTTCAATTAAGACAAGTATAGCATACCACAAAAATGTCATATTTCCAAAGTTTATTGATAAAATATCCGAAGTCGTATATGCTACGGAGATAATCGGAGAAACGCCCAATGTTGTTTTTGTGTTGAGTACAAGGCCCAGAGCAAGGATAATCATGCCAAGGATGTATGTTATAATTCTTTTTTTCATATTTTGGTCCTGTGGTTTTTCTGTGAAATTACACCAAGATATTATGGCACACTTGTTGAAATTTGGCAAACTGTAGCTTTTTGTGTACTTTAGCTTGCCAATTTGTACCCTAAGGTAAGCTTTCTACTGCGGTAGGGTACTTTTTAGCTTGTTTGGGTTGGTTGAAGGTCGGTATTCTGTACCTTTTTTGAAGAAGATTGGCTGCGGTAGGTACTTTTTGCACGCCGGAAGGGCCTAAGCGTTCTCTCGCACACAAAGTGTGCTCGCGAACGCGCCGAGCGCAAAATGCGAACAAAAGAAAATATAAGCCCCTCACTTCGTTCAGGGTCTGAAAATAAAAAAGACAGCACTTCATGCAAGCATGATTGCTGTCTTCCTTATTTTCTACCCTGCTACGCAGAGCCTTTATATTTTCTTTTGTTCGCGCTTTGCTGTTTCTTAAGCGTTCATTTGTTTTGCTACTTCTTCTGCGAAGTTTTCCTGTTTCTTTTCGATGCCTTCGCCTGTTTCGAAACGTACAAATCTCTTTACGCCGAAGTCTGCGCCTGTTTCTTTTGCTACCTGTGCAATGTACTGTGCTACTGACTGTTTGCCGTCTTCTGCTTTTACATATGTCTGGTCAAGTAAGCAAATTTCTTTAAGCTGTTTTGATACACGTCCTTCTACAAGTCCGTTGAAGATCTTGTTGTCTACGATTTCAGCTTTGTCAGCCAATGCAAGTTCTGCAAGCTGTGCTTTTGATTCGTTTGAAAGGAAGTTTGGAAGGTAGTTCATGTTGCTCTTATGTTCTTCATAAACAGCAATTTCAGAATCACTCCATACTTTGTCGTTTACAGCTTTATCAAGTAATTTCTGTAAAATTGGTTTTGGAAGTGTAAATGTATCATTAAGTGCACTTTCAACTGTGATTTCACGAAGTTTAGCAAGTTCGTCAGCTGAGATTTCGTCTCTGCTTGT
>CACZQX010000021.1 GCA_902783445.1 uncultured Lachnospiraceae bacterium | reverse complement strand
CTTATTAAGAGCAAAAGAAGCTGTCAAAGAAGCGGAAGAAAAGTTCGAGAAAATTTTCGGAAGAAAATATACGGGACTTGTTGAAAATTATTATACGGAAGATGCGGACTTTGTGCTTGTTACACTTGGAAGCATCGTCGGGGTGGCAAAAGAAATAGTTAAAAGAAGAAGAGAAAAGGGCGAAAAAGTCGGTCTTTTAAAAATAAGATATTTAAGACCTTTTCCAAATGAAGAAATAGCGGCGGCTCTTAAAGGCGCAAAGGCTGTTGCCGTATTTGAAAAGGACATTTCTTTCGGTAACGAGGGAACGGTTTATACAAATGTACTGTCTGCCCTGCAAAAGGGCGGGATTGCACCTAAAACAGCCAATTATGTAGGCGGTCTGGGTGGAAAAAACGTTTCCCCGGAAGATATAGAAAAGATATTTGACGACCTTAAAGAAGAAAAAGAGGGAGTAAACTTTATCGGAATCGGAGGTGTAAGGCATTGAGTTTAAACGCTGCAAAGCTTAGAGAAGATGAATATTTTTACGGACACAAGGCATGTGCCGGCTGCGGCGGAAGCCTTGCGGTTCGAATTGCATTAAAAGTGCTGGGAGATAGGTCCATAGCGGTACTTCCCGCAGGATGTATGTCGGCGGTGGGTTTTAACTTTCCGCAACTGTGTTTTGCAAATAATGCCATAATTTCGACCTTTGCGGGCACTGCATCCATGATGACGGGTATACGCGCGGGACTGAAAGCCAAGGGAATTGAAAACGTACAGACAGTGGGATTTGCCGGAGACGGAGGAACTGCGGATATAGGATTGCAGGCTTTATCGGGTGCAATTGACAGAAACGATGATGTTATTTACATTTGCTACGATAACGAAGCCTACATGAACACAGGTATTCAAAAAAGTTCCCTTACACCATTCGGTGCCAAAACAACAACGACACCTGCAGGCAAAAACATAAGGGGAAATATTCGCCCCAAGAAAAACATGTTTGAAATAGTGGCAGCACATGGCATTTCATATGCCGCCACCGCAAGTGTGGGTTACTTAAACGACTTTATGAACAAAGTCGAAAAAGCATCAAAAATAAAAGGAACAAAATATATTCATATAATTGCTCCTTGTCCCACTGGCTGGGGTATAGAGACAAAAGAAACCGTGGATATCGCAAAAGAGGTTGTGGATTGCGGTCTTTGGTATCTGGCAGAATACGAAAACGAAAAATTCAAATTAAACTACAAGCCGAAGGAATTTTCGGATGTGAAAGATTATTTGACAAGACAAGCCAGATTCAAGCACTTAAATGATGAAGATATAGATTTCATCATCAAGAGCAGAGACGAAAAATGGAAAAAGATTAACGAAAGTTTTGAATATTAGGAGGCCTAAAATGAGCAGAGATTTAAAAAGCAAATATTGGGATGAAAAGCTTGAAACGCTTCCCAGAGAAGAGCTTGAAAAGAAGCAGTTGGAAGATTTAAAAGAAATCGTGCAGTTTGCATATGACAATGCACCATACTATAAAAGAAGTTTTGACGAGGCGGGAGTTAAACCATCGGATATCAAGGAACTTAAAGATATCCAAAAATTCCCGTTCATTAATAAGAAAACACAGAGAGATACCCAGGGTGTGGGTTCTTTTCTCGGAGAACTTGCGGCGGTTGACGAAAAGGATGTTGTATTTATTTCCACATCTTCGGGTTCGACCGGTGTACCTACAATGAGTCCATTTACCAAACAGGACTTTGATGAATTCCAGGATACGGAAAGCAGATGGTTTTGGCAGATTGGTATGAGACCAAACGACAGATATGTGCATGCCCTTAACTTCTCGCTTTATGTAGGCGGTCCAGATGTTATCGGTGCGCAAAACCTTGGTGCTTTATGTATTTGGGGCGGAACTCTTCCGAGTGAAAGACTTTTATTTATTTTAAAACAGTATCAGCCTACCATCATTTGGACAAGCCCATCATACGCATGGCAGCTTGGAGAGAAAGCTCTTAAGAGCGGAATCGATCCTAAGAAAGATTTGAATATCCAAAAAATCATTGTAGCGGGAGAGCTTGGCGGTTCTATCGAAGCTACGAGACATGCAATCGAAGAACTTTGGGGAGCCGAAGTTTACGACTTCTACGGCTTATCGGATATTTTCGGTGCATGCGCCGCAATGTGCGAAGCAAAAGACGGTCTTCATATTGCGGAAAATCATATTCTTGTTGAAACCGTTGATATTCACACAGGTGAAATCCTTGAGCCGGGCCAGGTTGGAGAACTTGTATTTACAACCTTAAGAAAACATGCACGTCCTCTTATTCGTTTCCGCACGGGTGATATCGGATGGATTGACAATACACCTTGCAAATGCGGAAGAACACATGGTAGAATCCACATTAACGGACGTAAAGATGATATGTTCATCGTTTCCGCGGTTAACGTTTTCCCAAGTGACATTGAAGCAGTTATCAGAGATTTAAGCGGCGTAACGGGCGAATATTTAATCAGAGTATTTGAAAAAGACTTAACATGCAAATATGCCGTTGAAGTTGAGAAAAACTCCGACAATGAAAAATCTGATGAAGAACTGGCAAACGAAGTATCAAACGCTTTGAAAGCAAGAATCGGTGTTAAACCGGCAAATGTTGTCGTTCATCCGGATGGCGGACTTAACACAAGAAGCGAGCATAAATCAAAGAGAATTATTGACGAAAGAACTCTCACATATGTTATTTAATGTGGGAAGAAGGAGTGAAAAATGCCTGCATTATCAGACAGAACAAAAGATTTTACGGATTCGGTTATCAGAAGAATGACCAGAGTCTCACTTAAATACGGTGCCGTAAACTTATCCCAGGGCTTTCCGGATTTCGATCCTCCAAAGGAAATTCTTCAAAGACTTGCGGAAGTTTCGAGAGAAGACTATAACCAATATTCAATCACCTGGGGTGCACAAAACTTCAGAGAAGCCTTGGCCGCAAAACAGTCGAAATATATGGGACATCCAATAAATCCAAACGGAGAAGTGGTTGTTACTTGCGGAAGCACCGAAGCAATGATGGTTGCCATGATGAGTGTAACAAATCCCGGAGATAAGGTTGTTGTATTTTCACCTTTTTACGAAAATTACGGCGCCGATGCGATTTTATCGGGAGCGGATCCCATATATGTGCCTTTGTATCCGCCTGAGTTTAATTATAATCCGGACGAGCTTGAGGCAGCTTTTAAGCAAAAACCGAAAGCGATAATATTATGTAACCCATCCAATCCATGCGGAAAAGTATTTACAAAAGATGAGCATTTGTTTATTGCTGATTTAGCTAAAAAATATGACACTTTTGTAATAACGGATGAAGTTTACGAGCACATTGTATACGAGCCTTACGAGCATGTATACATGGCATCTCTTCCGGGAATGTGGGAAAGAACAATTTCCTGCTCATCTCTTTCAAAAACATATTCCATAACGGGATGGAGACTGGGATATGTAATAGCTTCCGAAGAAGTTATAGAAGTTGCCAAGAAAGTACACGATTTTCTTACAGTGGGAGCTGCGGCGCCTTTGCAGGAGGCTGCTGTGGTGGGACTTAATTTTAAAGATGATTATTACAAAGATTTGGCCCGAAAATATCAAGCAAAGAAAGACTTGTTTTTAAAAGGCCTGGATGATTTGAAAATCCCTCATACAAACCCCCAAGGGGCATATTATGTGATGTTGGACATATCCGAATTCGGTTATGACAGTGATTTGGAATTTTGCGAGATTCTCGCCGAAAAGGTGGGAGTCGGGGCAGTGCCGGGATCAAGCTTTTTCAAAGAACCGGTTAATCACTTAATAAGACTTCATTTTGCAAAACGCGATGATACCTTAAATGAAGCTTTAAACCGTTTGTCGGATATCAGAAAAAAGATATCTCCTTTACACAAATAAACGGGAAGGACGTGAAACGCTTATGTTTTGCGTCTTTCTTTTTGCTTTAAAGAATGCATAAACAAAAAAATT
>CACZQX010000020.1 GCA_902783445.1 uncultured Lachnospiraceae bacterium | reverse complement strand
TTCGGGAATGCTTCCGGGTGATTCAAGAGAAGAAAGTGTAGTCCTTACAAATACTTCTGATAAAACAGTTGATTTTTACATGAATACGGTAGTTGCAAAAGCTTTTGAAGATATTGAAGGTATCGCAGGCGGCGCAGCATATTCGGTAAAACTATCGGTTGTTAAAAACGGAGAAGAAACAGTAGTTTACGGTAATGGTGAAAACGCAGCGGTTATCGGTGGTAATGAAAGCGGACTTAACGTACTTGATTCATCACTTAGCGACAACTTAATGGTTGCAACACTTGCTAAGGGTGAAAGTGCAACTGTTAAACTTTCAATTGCACTTGAAGGTGAAAGCTTTGGTATCGACTATAACGCAGCAAGTCAGGATTTTGAAAGAGTTACGGGCGAACTTGATTTTGAATTCTTTGTAGTAGAACAGGAATTTAATTCAAGCCTTACACCTAACAACTTATCAGCATCCATGGGCGGCATCATGACAGGTGATTACGCTCCTATAGCAACACTTATCACAATTGTAGTTGCAGCGGCAGCAGTTATCGTAGTTTGCGTAGTGGTTAAAGGAAGGAGAAAAAATGAGCAGAGTACTTCAAAATAAGAAATTATTGGTAATGGCTTTTGCGGCAGTGATAGCGCTTGTTTTACTCCTTGCACCAATGAAAGCCTATGCAGCGAATGCAACATATAAAATCATTTATTCAGCGGGCAATGTAGCAAGCTTTACAGAAGAAGCGGTTGCAAAATACAAAGCCCTTGAAGGTACAAACGGTATTGTAAACGTAGAACAGACAAAAGCCGGAAACATCAGACTTGATGTTGAATACGGAGCAGCTGTACCAAACGCTCCTACAGCTAACGACATCACATACAAAGATGGAAAAGACGGCAGATATACATTAACAGATACATGGGCACCTAATTATGGTGACATTGTAACAGAAAACGCAACATATGTTATGGATTATCAAGTAATTACAGATGGTGTTGCTTTCAAAATCCTTTATGTTGACGATCAGGGTTACCAACTTGCACCTGCAGTTGTAACAGTTGGTAATATCGGAGAAACAAGAACTCCGGCAGCTCTTACAATCGATGGATATGCATGTGTAAACCCATCACAGAGTATTGCACTTAACATCGATGCAGCTAAGAATGTGGTTACATTCATATATACATCCAATGCAGCAGCTCCTACAATTGATGGACAGATTGCAGAAATTACAGTTCCTGTAGGAGCAGGCGGAGCACCTGCGGCAGCGGGACAGGTAGCACCTGCGGCAGCGGGACAGGCTGCACCTGCAGTTGAAAACGTAGCAGATGAAGCTACACCACTTGCAAACGGAACAAATCCACAGGCAATCGAAAAGGTTGCAGATGAGGAAACACCACTTGCAAGCGCACAAAGCAGCATGTTACTTCCTGTAGTGGTAATCGTACTTATTGCAGTAGTAGCAGCAATCACGTTCCTTGCAATCCGCGCTGACAGAATCAGACGCAGAGAAGAAGGAAAATAATAATCAGTATTCTTCTTAAACCCAAATAAACAAAAAAAACAAGCCTTAAGGAAATACCCGGGCTTGTTTTTTTATGTATCCCATAAAAAAATTAAATGTGTTTGACCACACCCGTTATATGTGGTAGAATAAATGTTGAAAAACTATACTTGTTTTTTGGAGGGGGGTACTAACCGTACCTATTTGAACTTGTGTGTTTTGACCGTTACTTATCGGGTAAATAAACAAGATAATAGCACAATGTGGTCGTTAGATTTTATAATGACTTTATTTTTTTTGAAAAATGCATTTAAGAATATCTAAATGCGACAGGTTAAACTTAAAAATTTTGCAGAAACAGTTGAAAACAAATGAACAAAAAGAAAGTTTTATTCGTGGCAACGGTAGGCGGATTTCTTATGAGGTTTTTAACGGAACATGTAAGAACGCTGCAAAGCCTTGGCTATGAGGTGCATTACGCTTCGAACTTTAACCGTAAAGCTTACGACTACGACGAAGAGCAAATGAAGAAGCTTGGAGTAATATCCCATAGGCTGGATATAGAAAAAAGCCCGATTGCACTTAAGACCAACAAAAAGGCCTTGGAAAGATTGATTCAAATAATAGATAGAGAACAGATAGAGTTGGTTGACTGCCACACACCTCTTGGCGGAGTGCTTGGTCGCTTAGCAGGAGCCAAAAGCAAAACAAATCCAAAGGTGGTATATACGGCTCACGGATTTCATTTTTATAAGGGAGCCAAAGGCGCAAGAAATATTATATACAAAATTGCCGAAAAAAGCCTGGCAAAAAAAACAGACTACATAGTGACAATCAACAAAGAAGACTATGAATATGCAAAGAAGCATCTAAAGTTGAAAAAAGACTCAAATGTTTTCTTGATTAACGGCATGGGCTTGGACATGGAAATATATAAAAATGATATGTCCGAGGAAGAAAAGCTTAAAAAACGCAGTGAAATAATAGTACCGCCCGGTGCATTTCATATAGTAACGACAGCGGAACTTAACAAAAACAAAAACGAAAAGGCCATAATTAAGGCTATTTCCTTGATAGATAAAGATGACATTTATTATTCCGTTTGCGGCCGAGGCCCGGATGAAATAAGCTTAAAAGACTATATAAAAGAAAAACGACTTGAAAACAGAGTCAAACTTATAGGTTATAGGAATGATGTGCCGCAAATCCTGCAAACGGCGGATGTATTTGCCTTTCCTTCCAAAAGAGAGGGGCTTGGCATGGCAGCTTTGGAAGCTTTGTCTTGCGAAGTGCCGCTTATTGCAGCTGACAATCGTGGCACAAGAGAATATGCCCTAGACGGTGAAAACGCCATAGTATGTAAAAGGGGCAGAGTGCAAGAGTACAAAGCTGCGATTGAAAAACTGTATAACAACAGGGAGCTTCTTAACAGATTAAAGAAAAATTGCCGACAGTCGGTGAAGAGGTTTTCAAAGGAAACCGTAAAGCGGCAAATAGATGCAATGTATAAGCTTATTGCAGCAGGAGATAATCAAGAAAGCAAAAAGTGGTTTAAAAGGTGATATAAAATGCCGGAAATATCGGTAATAATGGGAGTATATAATCAGCGAAACAGGCGCTCGCTTGAAGTATCGATAGATTCTATACTAAATCAGACTTACAAAGACATCGAATTCATTATCTACGATGATGGATCGGAAAAAGAAACAGCTAAAGCCTTAAAAGAAATATCAAAAAAAGATGAAAGAATCGTACTTTTCGGGGAAAGCAAAAACCACGGACTTGCATATTCGCTAAACGCTTGCATCCAAAAAGCGCGTGGGCGTTACATTGCCCGCATGGATGCGGATGACATATCCTACCCCAAAAGGCTGGAAATCCAAAAAAACTACTTGGATGAATACAAAGAATACGCCTTTGTGGGCTGTAATGCCGATTTGTTTGACGATGATGGGGTTTGGGGCAGCAGAAAAATGCCGGAAAAACCGCAAAAAACAGACTTTTTAAAGTACTCTCCCTACATTCACCCAACGGTAATGTATAGGAGCGAAATATTCAAAAAAGAAATCGGATATAACACATCCAAAGAAAGCCTAAGATGCGAAGACTACGAGCTGTTTATGAGGCTTACGGCCGAAGGCTTAAAAGGGGCAAACATACAACTTAGGCTTTTGGCCTATAGGGAAGATGAAAAGTCCCAGGCAAGAAGAAGCATGAAATACAGAATAAGCGAAGCCAAATGCAGATATAGCAACTTTAAAAAGCTTGGAATAATGTTTCCCAAGGGTTGGTTATATGTACTCAGGCCGATTGTGGCCGGGCTGATACCGGCAGGCTTAAGAACAAAGTATAAGAGAAAGGAGTCGGCAAATGAATATAAGAAAAACAGTTTTAGGTTTGGCAATTTTGATGCCGGCTTTGTTGATATCGGGCTGCGAGGAGAAAAATAGCGATGCTGATACAGGCTTTGCAAAGATGGCAAATATAAACAATGTTATTGTAGCTTCGTTGGATGATATAACCATAGCTGCTACAGGGATCTATGGCGGACATGGGGATGTGGTGGAAGTGGATGCCAAACTGATAAAAGATGTAAGAGTGTTAAACGGACCAAGCGATGATGCATCAGCACTCGGAACACTTCTTACTAATGGAGATGTAACAATAATCGCAATATCCGATAATAACAACTATTACAAAATAATATATAAAGGCAGAGCCGCATACATACCGATAGATGCGGTGGAAGCTTTAAGTGCTCAGGATTTTAATATTTTGCAAATAAATGGCGAAGTAGCGACAACTGCAACGACCAATACAAATACCGGCACAAACAATGCCGGAAATAATACCGGTACAACAAACAACAGTAACACAACACCGACAAACAACACCGGCACGGGAAGCGGTACAAGTAATACAACACCTACACAGGGTAATGGTGGGCAAGCTTCGCCGGGCGGCGGCACAGGATACACACCGGGAGATAGTGGAACATCGACAGAGACCGGAAACACCGGTGGTGAAGTAAGTGGCGAAACACCGATAGATGGTGGAAACACAGGTGGTGAAGCGCCGGGCGGTGACACACCGATAGATGGTGGAAACACAGGTGAGGATGTGCCACCGGAACAGCCTATAGCCCCAAGCCCGGAAGAACCTGTTTATACGGAGCCTGATAATAGTGCTTGGATATAGTAAGAACCAGCCAATTTAAAGTAAAAGGTAGAAACATTGATTCCAAAAAGCGACTTTAAAGCCAGAGTATTTGACTATATAGATATTATAGAGTCCATGACGGATTATGGACCGGCGCTTATGGCTACGGTAAATGAAATACTAAAATCACATAAACATCTGCATGACCGAACCACCATGCTATACCTGCATTCAATAGTGCCGATTCTTATGGAATTTAATCGGTGGCTGATAAACAAAAGCATGAAAGATAAGGTGAAACGATTGTATTTTTTAAGCAGAGACGGATTTCAACCATATCTTATAGCGAAAAAATATGTGGAAATTACCGGGATAGATATTGATTGCAGATATGTATATTTGTCCAGGCAGTCAATGAAAATGCCGGGATATCATATGGATTTTAAGGGCGCGGTGGACAGCATATGCACCGGCGGGATAGATGTAAACCTTAAGATGATACTTAAAAGGGCAGGCCTTGATTATGCACAGTGCCTTGAAGTGCTAAAAGAGCTTGGGCTTGAGAACCAAGCGGACAAGGTTTTGAACTACAGACAAATAGCAGATCTTAGAGAAAAGTTAAAAAAAAGCACATTGCTTAGGCAATTGATAAATAAAAATTCGAAAGAAGCTTATGAAAATGCCATAGGATACCTTAAACAAGAAGGCTTCATGGATGACATAGACTACGCTGTAGTAGATAGCGGCTGGATAGGCACGCTGCAAATTGCAATAGAAAAATTGGTTGGAAAAAGAATAAAAGGTTATTACTTTGGAATGTACGAGTTGCCTACAAAGAATGAGAAAGATAGGTTTGATGCTTATTTTTTTAAGGCAACAGAAGGCTTGGGTAGAAAAGCGATATTCAGTAATTCATTGTTTGAAACCATATGTTCCGCACCAAACGGGATGACCATAGGCTATGAAAAGGCGGGAGAAAAGTACGTTTGCAAATTGAAGGACAAGGACAACCCCAATGCGCAAAAGATAGAAAGAAACATAGAATGTCTAAATATTATGTTAAGCAATGCGAACGAAATAATCAAAGCTAAGCAGGTGGCCGACTTTAACTATAGAAAAAGCCTGAAATTCAGCAAAAAGATATGCCTGCTTCTTATGGCAAAACCCACAAGGATGGAAGTAAAGGGCTTTGGAAACTATGTTTTTTCGGATGATGTATTGGAAGCAAACAAGCAATATGTGGCAGCAGACTTAAGTTTGTCTGAGATAAAAAAAGGTCAGCTGTTTAACAAAATGCTTACGGTGCTTGGAATAAAAAAAGGCGCGATACACGAAAGCGCCTGGATAGAAGGAAGCATTGTAAAAGCTTGCGAAGGACTACCGGCAGGGGGAAAAAGGGTTAGACTTAAATATTTAAGAGCAATAAGGAGATACAAACACATAGTATTTTTGAGGAAACAAATAAAAGCAGGTGTTAGATAACCACGTCCACGCGGATAAGGCGGGGATGGGTAAAACATTGAATGGGAAAGTAAAAATACAGTGTTTATATAAATCATGGAATTATTTGGTGCAAATAAGAAAAGTAAAATAGTAGACATTTTGATATTTGTACTGGTTGCATGCATTATGTTTGCCTTTGCAAAAGTAAATGATGTGCATGCCGCCGAAGGCACAGTGGAATTTGGCAGCGAAACATACGAGACATATATAGGTGAGGAGTTTTACGTAAATGTAAATATCAACTCCGAGTATGAAATATCGTCTTACGAAATAAGAGTTAAGTACGATAACGAAAGGCTGTCATATGTGCAGGGAGCCGATGCCGAACAAGACGGACTGTTAATACTGTCAGGTGAAGGATTTGGGCGCTTTATACAATACACTTTGCAGTTTGAACCCATATCCGGCGGAGAAGCGGGAATAATGGTGACAAGTGCTGCACTTATGGCAGATGGAGAAGAAGCAGCAAGTGTAGTTGAAAGCCTTGACAAGGCACCGATAGTAGTGGACGGTGCAGACACAACAGGCGTATCGTTTTTTGAAAAACAGGAAATAAGCGCAGGCAGCAATGCCGCTTATTATACAGATTCGGGCATACCACTGGTAAAAAAAATTACCGATGCAAACGGTAAGGAATATAGGGTGGTGGATGTAACAGATTATGAGCCCGACACAGATCTTTGGAAATATAAAAACTCAACTGTAACTTATCAGGGGGTAAGCCTTCCTTGTATAAGCGATGCTGATGAAAACGTAAAAGTGCTGGTGGCAATAGATGAAAACGAGGCATACAGCCTGTTTGCCGTGTCGGCGGATGGAAACAGCCTTTACAAAGTGGGCAAGATAGAAGCAGGCGGTGAAACATATTATTGTATATCTTCGAATGCGTGTCTTGACAAACCGGTAATATCGGTGGCAGACGGTGGTATAGACCAGGTATTTTACGGTATCAACGCCAATGGACAGGGAGGATTTTATAAATATTCCCTTTCAGGCAAAATGATAGCCTGGGACGATGACATGGATGCCGACGGTCTGGAGGTTACGGACGAGGCTACAAGAGCGGATGTGAATGCCGACGTATCAAAGGTTATGGTCGCGATAGTGGCAATAGTGATCATAGGGCTGGCAACATTTTTTATTGTATGGAAGCGCAAACACAGGAAAGATACAGGCACCGGTTCTGTATCGGATATGACGGGCAATGAGCGAAGAAAGCAGTATTTTTTCGTTATCAGGGAGTTGACTTCAAGGGAAATAAAAAGAAAATATGCAAGAAGCTTCTTGGGAATAGTGTGGAGCGTGCTTAATCCACTTTTGATGATGATAGTAATGTCATTGATTTTCTCTTATATGTTTGCGAGGTCCATAGAAAAGTTTCCACTTTATTACTTAACCGGTATGATTATTTGGGAACTGTTTAGCGGAGCAACCAATGCGGCAATGACATCATTGGTAGATAGCAAGAATCTTCTTTTAAGGGTTAAATTACCTAAAAGCACATTTGTACATTCCAGAGTATATACATCCTTGGTGAATTTTGGATATACTTGTATAGCTTATGTACTTATGTTGATTGTATTTAGAATACAGCCATCATGGATGATGCTTCTGTTTTTCGCAGATGTAGCACTTGTGTTTTTTATGTCGTTGGGTATAGGCTATATTTTGTCGATATTGTATGTTTTCTTTGCAGATATAAAATATCTATATAGTGTTATTTTAAGGCTGGTATTGTATTGCTCGGCGATATTTTATCCGGTGTCATCGTTGCCTGAAACAATACAATCGTTGATAGGCTTTAATCCTGTTTATTTGAGTATTTACATTGCAAGAGAGTGTGTAGTGTACGGTAATATACCTGATATATCAGCATGGATAAAACTTTCCATTGCTTCGGTTGTAAGCTTAGTTTTGGGAGTTATTATTTTCAATAAAAAACAAAATGATGTAATGCAAAAGATATAGTATAGCTTAGGTAAAAGAAAGAAAAATGTGTTATGAGCAAAAAAACAAAGCGTAACAATCATAAGAATAAAGTAAATAAAAAAAAGAAATATGATGATTCTTTGGATGGTATAGAATTGTTTTATGACAGCGATGATGATACAGAAATGGAAGAAGACAGTGCTGAAATTAGTTATGTGGATTTTAAAGATGAAATAGAAGAAAACGATATACCATTGACATTAAACGAGCCGGAAGACAGTCCGGAAGTCGAGAACGTGGACGAAGACACAGTAGATGACAGACCAGTGGTTATAACTGTGGATGACGTTACGATGAAATTCAAAATATCAACTAGCAACGCTTCAGGTTTAAAAGAGTATCTTATTCAAAAGATCAAAAAACAGGTGAGTCATAGGGAAATGTTAGCCCTTAATCATGTAAGTTTTTCCGTAAAAAAAGGCGAAGTGGTTGGGATAATAGGAACTAACGGTTCTGGAAAAAGTACTCTTTTAAGAATAATTTCGGGAGCTATTAACCCGACCTCCGGAGTTGTAAAGGTAAACAAGAGGAAACTTCAGCTATTAACTTTGGGATCCGGTTTTGATATGGAACTGTCCGCAAGGGAAAATGTATACCTAAACGGAGCCATAATCGGCTACACTAAGAAATTTATAGACAAAAACTATGACAAGATAGTGGAGTTTGCCGAGTTGGATGGCTTTATGGAAGAAAAAGTAAAGAATTTTTCAAGCGGCATGGTAAGTCGATTGGGATTTGCCATAGCAACTGCCGGAAATGTTGCGGAGATACTGATATTGGATGAGGTTCTTAGTGTAGGTGATGAATTCTTCCGTAGAAAAAGTTTGGCACGTGTTAAGGAAATGATACACGGTGGAAGTACGGTGCTTATGGTAAGCCACAGCATGCATACTATATTGGAACACTGTACAAAGGTTGTGTGGCTGGATAAGGGCGTTTTAAAAATGATTGGCGATCCTAAGTGGGTTTGCAGAGAGTATTCAAAAAATGCCAAAAGGGATTTTTAAGGCTTGTACTTGTTTAAAGGAAAACAGATAAATGAGAACTAAAATCTATCGATTTCTGGTAAATCGTGTACCTGAGATTGAAGTAAGATACCATGATATACGACGTAAAAATAGCGGAATTATGGGACGCATCTACTCGTGGTGCGCATTGATTTCTATGAATATTTCTTGGGTCTTTGGGAAGGGTAGCATTCAAAATTCTTCGAAGAATCTTTTTTTGCTTTTGGAAGAAATGGAAAAAGCTGAACCCGCAGATGGAGAGTTAATTAAAACGCTTCAGAAGAAATTGAAAAAGATAGATACAAGGACAATTTTGGATGATATTGGTATGGCTGAAATGCCCCTTATCATTTATTTGCTGTACTTAAAGTATAACGGAGATATCAGCCTGCTTCCTCTGGGAGAACATGATATGGCAATTGAGGCAGACGGGATTTCTTTGGCGAATATGTCATATTTGGCTGTGTATATACATTTGATAGAGGTTAGGCCAAACATAATCCACTTGGAGGGGAATGTTTCAATACCATCGGTATTTGCTGAACGATGTAGATTTGTAATTCTAAATAACGATAAAGAAGTATCTTGTCGCATGGAGGATTATGGACTTGATTTGGCAAAGGGTGGACATGTTTACGAAAAAAGAACGGCTTTTATAGCGGACATCCCTTTGCAAGCGGGTGATAATAATTTAGTCTTTGCCAATGAAATTGATGGAATCACATGTTACTACGGCAAGATTAATGCTATGCGTTTTTCACCGCTAGCAGATTGTATACCGGGACAATATTGTGTAAGACAGGGCAGAATATTTTATATCGATCAAAATGTTTTAAAATGCATTCCTTCAAATCCCGAAACATTGGCAAGGTTTGAGAAAACATTTGCTGAAGAAATCAGAAAACGAATTCCGGAAAAATCCGATTGGATTATAGGTTTGAGAAATGAAGCCTATAGCGAAAAAGCACCTAAACCAATATGGTTATTTATGGACCGTGTTGATCGAGCTGATGATAATGCGGAAGCACTGTTTAGATATGTTAGGCAAATAAAAGAGATTGACAGCTATTTTATTATTGACGGAGAGTCTTCAGACTATTATAGATTAAAGGAGCTCGGAAATGTAGTAAAACTGTATTCGGACAGACATTTCCGCTTGCTTTTGAAGGCGGATTATATTATATCTTCTCAGTCAAACGGAGCTGTTGAGAATCCCTTTTGGGATGATGCGGAATACTTTCGGGATTTGTATCATAGAGCTAAAATCATTTTTTTACAACACGGTGTAATTAAGGATGATATGAGCCCGACACTCTCGCGTTTTAATACTAATTTTAGGGGATTTGTTACAAGTACATATAAGGAATGGGAGTCTATTTTAAAGTATCCGTATCACTATACGAAAAAAGAAGTATGGCTTACGGGGCTTCCTCGCTTTGATTATTTATATAATAATCCTCAGAACTACATCTTAATCATGCCTACCTGGAGACAGGGCTTGATGGAACAAGTTTGGGATAAGGATAAGCAGACTTTTGAGTGGCAAGTAAAAGAAGATTTCCTTGAATCGGAATATGTTCAGAGATACATATCCTTATTAAACAATAAAGATTTACAAGAGCATTGTCTTCGCTGTGGCTACAAAATTGCGTTTATGCCGCATGCATTAATGGAACCATACATTGATAAGTTTATAAGCGGGAGCAGTTGCATCCATTGGGACAGAGAAAAGTCCTACAGAGATGCGTTTGCTGAGGGTAGTATATTGGTAACTGATTACAGTAGTGTGGCATTTGATTTTGCATACCTAAATAAACCGGTATTATATTACCAATTTGATAGGGATGAGTTCTTTGCAAAACACACCTATAAACAGGGTTATTTTGATTATGAAGAAGATGGTTTGGGAAAAGTTTGCAGGGATGAAGCACAGCTTGTAAATGAGTTGATTTATGCCATGGAAAATGAATGTAAAGTGGCTAAACCATACGAAGATAGAATAAAGCAATTATTTGCTAATAGGGATAGTAATAATTGTAAGAGAGTATTTGAATGTATTATGCATATAGATAAGCAGTAAGGAGTAGTACAACATGATAAAAAATGTTGCAATCATAGGCTCTTGTCAATCGAGAGATATATTTAATCACAACTTTGTTGATAATTATAAAAAATATTTTAAGGTGCAGTCATATTTTACCATGACATCCATGTTGTCGGTTATGGGTGAACCTCTGAAATATAATTTTAACAAGCTGGTTACAGCGGAAATGAACGATAATCAAATGAAGCACTGGTATGATGAATTTGAAAAACCTGTTTTGAAGGTATTGGAAAGCACTCAACCGGATGTATTGTTATTGGACTTTTATGCGGATGCCAGATACGGTGCCAGGTTCTACGATGGAGATTATGTGGTAGATCGTTTAGCGAAAGTTAGAAATAAAGATATTATCCCATGGAATAAATTTGGGATTGTATATAATTATCAACAAAATACAGAAGGTTTTTTAACTATGTGGAAAAATCGATTTGATAGATTTATGGATTTTGTGAATGACAAACTAGCGGATACTGTGGTAGTCATAAATACTATCAAGGGAACTAATATTGTTGAGGATAAAGACGGTAATAAATACTATTCTCCCAAGGTAGAGAATATAGATGTGAATGAGATTAATAAGATTTGGGAATATATGGATGAATATGCTATCCGCAAATATCAGCTAAAGGCATTGAGATTTGAAAAGGAATATCTTTTGGATCCGGACTATCTTTTTGGCCTGGGGGTTGCTTTGGTTCATTTTCATAAGGATTATTACATGGATTGCTTTAATAAATTAATTGAAGCAACCAAAGATTATGAGCAAGAGGAGAAGAGAGAATCCCATTGCAACTTGGTGGTGGATTCTGCTTTTGCCAATGGTATAGATGCTTGGACAACATGTAAAGGCAAATTTGAAATCATTAATCATTTAGGATATAATGGAATCAAGTTTATAGATTGTCGGAAATCATTAGGGAAATATCGACCGCAAATTTGGTCAAAACCGCTAGAGATAGACGGAGATGGGGAAACGGAGTATACCCTATCGTTCTATATCAATGTGGAGAATCCTGATTTATTAAGTGATGATGAAGTGGTTTTTGGCATACGAACTTTTAATAAGTTAAAAGAAATCAGGTCAGATGATGCGTTGAGCGAGGAGCGTTTGACTTTGGATAAAAGAAAAATACGACCTAATAAAGAACATAGATATGTTTACACATTTAAACCAAAGGGGAAATTTATTAGGTTAGCACCATTTATGTTCAGATTTAAGGAGGGAATTGAGTATAATCGAATCAAATTAGAGAGGGCTACCGAGGTAAGTGATTACACGAAGTAGTGCGGAAAGGGGTATTGTATGGTAAATGACAGTAATCTTAACAGATTAAGAGTGCCTGAAAACAGGAAGCTTTTAATGAAGTTCTTGGTTGTGTTTTTACTCTTGTTCTCATTCGTGTTGTTTGGGAACCAAACAAGAGCGGAAGCGACAGAGATTCAGCTTCCCGTACAGAGTGGACAAGATATCTCGGAGGTGTTACAGAGTGCTGTAAAACAGTATGATTCTGTTATTATTCCGGAGGGAGAATATTATTGTTCCGGCGTGAAACTTAATGGAAAGAATGGTTTGAAAATCAATGCAACAGGAGCTACTATCACACAAAGCGGTAGCGAAAATCCTATTTTGCTTACTTCTAATGGCAAAACAGCTTCCAATATAACTATAGTGGGGGGCACTTGGAAGGGAGCACAAAAAGATGTTCCTGTTATGAGATTTTATGGAAATGTTAATACTATAACATTAGAAAATGTTAACGTTTCGGACAGTGCTAATGCAGGATTGCGCTTTAAGGACAGCCAAAATGTCACATTAACAAAAGTAAAGAGCACAAGCAATGTGGGATATGGTGTTATTTTTGAAAATGTTAATAGTATTACAATAAATAACAGTAAGTTTTTAAAATCATCATGTGGAATAAACTTTTCAAATTGTGATGGGGATATCCTAATCAATGGATCTGCAGCAAATGAAAATAAGGACAATGGATTATTGGTTAGCGGAGCTACCAATATTACAGTTAAAGAGTCTGAATTCAATAATAATAATATAGGCATGCGTATTTCAGGTGTTAGTCAGAGAGTTGCACTTAGTACAGTTGATGCAAAAGAAAATACTAAGTTTGGTATTAGAATTTTTGACAATACAGGAGAAGTTGCTTATAGCCATATTTATGCTTATGACAACGGCGGTACCGGTGTTTCTATGGAAAACTGTTCCGGTGGTGTTAGTCTCTATAAGGCAAATGCAAAGAGAAATCAAGATTGTGGATTTACTCTTGTTAAGTGTTCAAATGTTAAAGTGAATTCATGTAATTCATCAAAAAATATAGGTTATGGATATAATTTTGATGGATGTTTTGTAAATGATAATCGTAAGTATTGCGTCAATATGAAAAACAGTGTTGCTTCGACCAATGATAAAATTGGTATAAGGCTTGTAAATTGTGCACAGTCCAATATACAGGAGACAACTACAGAAAAGAATAAGGAAGCGGGAGTATATTCCAGCAGCTGTGAAAATGTAACTTTAAATCAGGTTACATCGGGCAGTAACAGCAGTAATGGTGCAAGCTTGAACAGTACTCAGATTGTAAAAGCAGCCAATAACAACTTTAACGGAAACCAAGCTAATGGACTTAGGGTAAACGGATGTACAACAATTTGGGTTACAAACGGTGAGTATCATGACAATAAGGAAGCGGGAGTAACTCTTCAAAATGTTGAAAAATTATCCGTAAAAGGTGCCAAGTTCTACGCAAATACCGGATATGGTTTAAATGTTGATACAGTGCAGGAGAGCGGATTGGTAAAAGAGGTCGAATCCTATGGCAATGGCAATATTGGTATTCGCTACAAATCTGTTTCCGGTAAGATTAATACTCAGTATTCTGATGTACATGACAATGCAGGTAGCGGTATTTATGGCGTAGAATGCGCAAATATGGTTGTCAATGGCACTAAGACATATGCGAACGGTCAGTTTGGCGTAAATGCATCTGATTGTGCACTTGCAAATGTTAAGTATTGTGAATCTTACAGCAACAGCGATATAGGAATCCGATACAGCGGATGTACAAAAGTTATTGTAACTGATTCATCGGCAGACAGTAATGTTAATGCAGGTATTTATGCGGGAGATTGTACTACCCTCACATTTAATCTTGCAAAAGTTAATAATAACCAAGGCTTTGGTATTAATGTTAATAATGGCACTGCAGTTTCAACTGTATCGAGTCAAGCAACAGGAAACAGCGATGCGGGATTACGTTACAATCAGTGTAAGAGAGTGAAGGTTTCCGATTGCGAATCCGATGCAAACGGCACAGGTATTATTGGAACTGATATTAAGAGTTACTTTGTTGCAGATAACACAGGAGTATATAATAACAACGGATATGGAGTTAACCTTTCTAACGCAAAGGGAAGTTGCTTAACTAAAGTCGGAGCAGGTGAAAATGCTTCTTCGGGAATTTTTGCAAGTGATAATACCAACTTGGTATTAGAGGAATGTACCAGCTCTGTGAATGGTGCTCATGGTATATATGTTGTTGATAGTACTTTTACTATGAATAATTCACAGGTGGAAACAAACTATTGGTGCGGATTATCAGCAACGGGAACAAAGGCTGATGTAACTGTTAACAGTTGTTCATTAACCGGTAACGGAACCAGACCGGATCAGTATGAGGATGATGATAATCTTTGTGCCGGAATAGGTATCTACGGAGGTGCTACAGCAAGAGTCTATGAAAGCGAATGTGTAAGCAATCACGGATGCGGTATTACGGCAGCCGGTGCAGAAGATGGATCGGCAATCAGTACGATTGAAGTATGCGGTTGTGTAGCAAGCTCTAACGGTGATCACGGAATCGGAGCAAGACCTTATGGCAAGATAAACGTAAGTGCTTCAAATAATGGTGTAACAAATTCAATAGAGAATAATAAACATTCCGGATTTATCATTAATGATCACTGTACATCTGATTATGTGAAGGATTGTTATATTTCGGGTAACGGAAAACATGGTATTTCTGTTAGTGAGTATTCAAGTCTTACATTGGCTGAAAACAATTCGATTTACTCGAATGGTGAAGATGGAGTGCATGTATCTGATAATTCATCACTTAGCATAAAGAGTTGTCAAATAACCAAGAATACTTTGTCAGGTATTGGTGTTTATTCAAATAGCACTTTTTCCGGAGACAACTGTCAAATTCTTGAAAATCTTCACTATGGCATTTGTGTTGATACAAGCCAAGCGCCTTCAATTAATAATTGTGGTATTAGCGTTAATGAATGGGCAGGTGTAATTGTGAGAAATGGTGGCGTAATCTCATCCCTTAAAGATTGCGGAATAACCGAAAACAAAACCTATGGACTTTACTGTAGTGAGGGCGGAAGCTTCGTAGCTAGCGGTGTTTCTTTGTTGTCAAATGAGAAAGATGGTATCCGCATAACAGGAAATGGATCTACAGGACAGGTTAGTAATGTGGACACCTCCGGAAATCAACAAAATGGATTTGTAGTGACGGACGGTGCCAGCGTTAGCAGTATGGTAGATTTGACGTTAAAGAATAATACCAAGAACGGTTTCGCAATTTACAAAAATTCATCAACTGATGTAATTAGCGGAAAATTCGAAGCTGAAGGTAATGGAAATTACCAAGTTTATGTAGAGAAGGGGGCAAACACTTCTTTGGTAACAAGGTAGTTTACGGTAATTTAATCTAATTAAGCAAAAACCCAAAAGCATTTTAAATGCTTTTGGGTTCTTTGTGGAAAGGAAATAAAAATGAATGTGATTAAAATCGCAATGAAATGCTGTGTGGAGCATAGAGCTGCTATATATACAACAATCACATCAATGATGCATAATAAAAATAAAGAATCAAAATATGATATTTATTTATTGTTGCAGTCGGATTGTAAGGATGCATTTCAGGCTATTATTGAACTTGCTGATGAATATACAAATTTTACATTCATAGAGGGCAAAGTAGATGCACTAAAGAATATGGGAAAGCTAATTATACTTTCATGGAATACTATAGTGCAAGGTGATTTTAATTCATTATATAATCTGCCTTTAGAAGATAAGTACATGGCTGCAGTGGAGAATATCTCGGAAATAGAAGATACAATCACAGCTAAGTATTGTAGCTACAATCCGGCGTTGCTTTTGATAGATACAAATCAGACAAGCCTTACAGATATAGATCCGGACAAGATTAAATGCTTGCCGTTTTATTATAATTTGTCATATGAAAAACTTTTGCGTAATAAATACAAAATTGATTCGTTTTTATTAAAAGAAACGGCGGAAGAATGTCTGAAAAATGAAGAATTGGCATTGCTTTTAAGCTATGATAGGAATCATTCTCCGGAATACTATTTTGACAGCGAAATAGAATATCTATGGATTAAATACTACGCACAATCGCCTATTGCAGGTGAAATTCTGAACAGAAAATCCTTTATAGATAATGTGGATAGCGAAAATGCAAGTGATCCGGAAGCTGTTCCTATTTTGATTAGAGTTAACAATCAGACTGCTTACCAGGTGTCAGTGTTGATTGATTCAATTAAGAAACATATGAATATTAGCGTAAAGATTGATATTCGACTGATTTATGATCAATTGTCTCAAAGACATATTCGTATCCTACAGGCTGCTCAGAATGAAAGGATAAGTGTGAGATTCTATTGTGTGCAGAAGGATACTTGTGATGAGCTTTTTACAGCGGCAGTCTTTGCCGGTCGAGATAAGGCAATATCTATCTATCCAAAGTCGTTGATAGAATTTGATATTAGTAAATTGTATGCGGAAGACTTAGATGGAGAGTTAATTTGTTCTGGTATTATGTCTGATGATAGAAGACAATTGCTTGAAAATGGCGCATATTCAAATCTATTTAAAAACATGCATTTGCTTGATATGGGTATATCCGTAATAAACGTAAAACAATGGAATCGTATGGATATGGAACTCAAAATTAGAAAAGCAATGACTCGATATGAGACAGAGCAATTGTCTTTGCATGAAGTTTTGAATTTAATATGTATTAAAAGCAGAAAGTTTATGGCAGAATCATACGAGATTGTTTTTGATTACAGTGAGCCGGAGCGTTATAAGGATTTACTTGAGTCATATATTTCGCAAAGTGATTTTAGAGAGGAACTTGAGGCTGATTATAAATTATATAGCATGAAAGAGGAAGATGAAATGAAAGATACCCTAAGCCGAATGGGTGATTTGGAAAAAGATAATTTATTGCTTTTACAAGAATGTGACAGTTTAAAACAAAAGAACAAATTATTAAAGAAGGATGTTGATAGGTATTTATATGAGATAACAGAAACCAGAAAGTCAATATCTTTTAAAGTTGGACGTTTTTTTACATTTATTCCAAGATTAATCAGAAAAAGATAACAATAAAAAGGTTAAAAGACAATGAATCACACAGACAAGCAATCCCCAAGAGATTATATTGCGGCTCGATATGAGGGCTATAAGAATCAAGTAATTAGAATCAAACTATATATGGATGAAGAACTGACAGACTATCATTTTGCATTATGTGATGTGAATGGTAAGCTTATTGAAGCTCAAAATAACTATAACGACGGAATTCATTTGTCGTTTATTAATGATGCAAAACCGTCGGATGGAATATATGCGTTAGTTATTGTCTATATGGAAAAGGGATTGAAAAAGAGCTCTTATCTTAGAAACTTGGATTTGCTTGTTCCCGAAGCAGCAATGGGAGAAGCATGCGACAAGAGACAGTTATACAGACAGAGAATCCGAATGGAAGATGACTGTTCGGCTTTACTATGTTATCAGCCGGATCAGACGCTTGCATTAGAAGTATGCAGTGATGAAAGTAAACTATATACCAACCGAATCATGAACGAAGTTCTCATGGAAATTCCATATGAAGATGAAAAAAACGGAGAGCAGTATGTAAAACTATATGTTAAAAGTCCTATGCCGGATGGCAATTATCTGGGATTTGTTGATGATGAGGGTAAGATTGTAGAATATAGTAATCTTGAAACAGATAAAGATAGTGCATATATGTCTTTTGTAATTCCGAAGAAGGATTACAAAGGAATTAAGGGATATAATCTGGCTTG
>CACZQX010000019.1 GCA_902783445.1 uncultured Lachnospiraceae bacterium | reverse complement strand
CAATGGTTAAAGGATAACGGTTACGCAAACTATACAACCTTCGATACTCAGGAAGAAGGCGCGGCGACGGTTGAAGCATTCAAACAAGCCGTATTTAAAGAAGGCGATACGGACCTTGGCGAACGCGAGATTCAGTATATTATTCAGCCACAATGTGCATTTACGGTTATGGATCAGTCAACGGGTGAAGTTAAAGCAATCGTTGGCGGACGCGGTACAAAGACAGGTAGTATGACTCTTAACCGTGCTACGGATTCCGCAAGACAGCCGGGTTCGTGTTTCAAACCGCTTGCGGCTTATGCACCGGCTATTGACTCTGCAGGATATACACTTGCAACCGTTGTGGAAGATTCACCTTTCAACTACAACATGGCGGCAGATGCGGAAACAAGTAAGGTTTCCAACTGGTGGGGCGATACATACCGCGGTCTCAACACTATCCAGACCGGTATCCAAGATTCCATGAACATTCTTGCCGTTAAAACAATGCAGGATGTTGGTGCTTCACTAAGTTATCAATATTTGCTTGACTTTGGATTTACTACTCTTACTCCGGGTGATGCTTCACTTTCAACAGCACTCGGTGGTGTTACATACGGTGTTACTCCGTTGGAGCTTTGCGCGGCCTACGCTACCATAGCCAACCACGGTGTTTATAACAAACCGATATTCTACACGCAGGTTGTGGATAAAAACGGAAAGATTTTGTTGGAAAACAACGAAACAAACAGACAGTCTCGTACGGTACTTAAAGAAACTTCAGCCGATTTGCTTACAATAGCACTCGAGAAGGTTGTTACCAACGGTACCGGTACCGCTGCTCAATTCGGCGGAATGGGTGTTGCCGGCAAAACAGGTACATCACAAAATACACGTGACCTCTTATTTACGGGATACACACCTTACCTTACAGCTTGTATTTGGACAGGTTACGATGACAATCTAAATATCGGCGGTAATATTAACCATACCGCTTTATGGTCAAATATAATGGCACAGATACACGAAGCCAAAGGATATGGTGCTGCGGCGCTTCAGATAAGCGGAGATATTGTTCCTTGCTCGGTATGTACAAAATCGGGTAAACTTGCAGTCGGCGGTCTTTGCGATGCGGATCCGGAAGGTTCAAAAGTTGCCACATACTACTTTGCAAACGGCACACAACCTACGGAAACTTGCGATTGTCATACAAAACTTAAGATTTGTACGTTAAGTGGAAAAGTTGCCGGTCCAAATTGTCCGGCAAGTTCGGTGCAAGAAGTTGTTTACAGAATTGTTCCTTCACTCAGCGGAAACATTTCCGCATCTGCTAATGGCAGCTTAACAGCCGGCGGTACAGCAAGCAGTGAAGATTCAAACAGATACTTCGAAACGGTAGAAAGACCTTATGCCGTTACGGAAGAGTTGTTAAAAGATGTATGTACGGTTCATACGGCTGCACCGACACCGTCAAAGCCATCAACTGATACAACCACTACAAAAGAAACAACCACAACCACTGCAAAGCCGGAAAATCCTTAAAAAAACACTAAAAGTCACTTAAGGTTTTGCAATAAATAACAAACAAATAAAGGGCGATGCAATGCATCGTCCTTTATTAATGTTCTTTATATCTTTTAACTTTTAAACCTTTTGTCCGATTAGTTATTCTTCGGCTTTTTATTTGCTTGCCTCAACCATAAGCCAATGTGGATTATCGGCAAAATGACATTTACACGAAAAGCCTTCTTCAGTAAGCCAGCTTGTTAACTCTTCTTTTGAGTAAATCACCATACCGTCGATAATATGGGTCATTTCATCACTTGCTTTATCGCATTCTTCCAAAATGATAATAAAACGACCGCCGGGTTTTAAAATCCTATATACCTCTTTAAATGCAGCCTTAACATCCGGCCAAAAGTAGACGGTTTCGCAAGCCGTTATTGTATCATATTCGTAGTTATCAAAGTCGGTTTTTGTTATATCGGCTTGATATATGTTTACCCTTTTTCCAAGCTCTTTTTTGTTCATTTTCTTGGATGCTTTTACGCTTTCTTCGCTAAAATCCATGCCATCTATTTTTTCGGCGGATGTATTTTTTACAAAGTCAGCAATCAAGGCTCCGCTTCCGCATCCCACATCAAGAATCTCATTGGAAGCGCCAAAATCAATGGCGCTAAAAAGCCAGTCTCTTAAAGGCTTGTGGCCCTGATTCATGCTTTTAAGTACCGCTCTTCCACCAAAACCAACGGGTTTTCTGAAATTCTGATATAGTTTTTTATCCATTTTACCTACCTTTCCGCAAGAGGCACAAACTATGCTTATTCAACTACGTTTAAAATGTCTGCAAAGCTTTTCAGTGGGTAAGTAACTTTTCCGTGTTTTGAAGCTTCGCCAAGTCCCGCGCTGTCAAATCCGCCGGCAACGGCAGCATCTATGCCCGCTTCGGCATCTTCTATCACGAGACAATCTTCAGGATCAAGTTTTAACATCTGTGCTGCTTTTACAAACACTTCAGGGTCGGGTTTCGACTTTGTAATGTTTGTTCCGTCGCTGATTTCGTCAAAAAAGCCTTCTAGACCTATTCTTGATAAAATAAGTTTTGTATTTTTACTTGATGAACCGATGGCAAGTTTTAATCCCATGGCTCTTAATTTATCCAAGCTGTTCTTTACTTCATCTGAAAGATCCGCCGGTGTCATCTGCATAAGAAGCTTTTTGTAAAGCTCATTTTTCTTGAATGCCATTTCTTCTTTTTCTTTGGCTGAATATTCTTTTTCGCTGCGCTCCAAAATAATGTCCAAACTTTCCATTCTGCTTACGCCGCGAAGACGGTTATTGATAACTTCGTCAAAGTAAACGCCTATCTCGTCCGCCATTTCCTTCCATGCAAGATAGTGATATTTGTCCGTGAAACAAATTACACCATCAAGGTCAAAAATAATTGCCTTATATTTCATAATCCTACCTTTCCGATATTCTTTAAAATTACATAGATTAATTCATATTTTTGCTTAAATTTTGTTACAAGAATATCATTTTTACTATAAAAACTACCTAGCTATTATAACATTTTTTGTTTTTGCCCGCAATTTTATATTGTTAGAATTATACTCCTTCTTATTTTCTTAAAAGTCTCATGGAGTTTAGGCATGCAAGAAGCGCAACACCCACGTCTCCGAATACCGCCGACCACATGCCCGCGATACCCACCGAGCCCAAAACTATAAAAGCAAATTTGACGCCCAGGGCAAGCACAATATTTTCAACCACTATTCGTCTTGTGGATTTTGCAACATCAATGGCGTCAACGATTTTCGACGGTTCGTCGGTCATGATTACTATATCTGCCGCCTCGATAGCCGCATCGCTTCCCACGCCGCCCATGGCGATACCCACATCGGCTCTTGCAAGAACAGGTGCATCATTAATACCGTCGCCTACGAATGCAAGGGATTTTTCTGACAATTTTTCGACTATGTCCACTTTATCTCCCGGAAGAAGTTCCGCATGATATTCATCCATATCTATTTCATTTGCCACGTAATTTGCAATTTTGTTTTCATCTCCTGTTAACATAACGCATTTCTCAATACCCATTTCTTTAAGGCCCAAAACAGCCGCTTTGGCGTCTTCTTTTATTTCGTCGGATATGAGAATAAGTCCCAAATATTTACCATCATGGGCAAGATAAATCTTTGTTCCCACAAGCTCGCTCGGCATAAATTCAATATTGTTTTCGCTCATGAGTTTTTCATTTCCCACTAGCAAGTCTCTTGTTTTTCCGGACTCCGAAACTTTTACGCTGATACCCTTGCCCGCAATTTCTTTGTAATCGGATGCCTTCGATACTTCAAGGTTTTTACCCAAAGATTCAAATTCATTAATTATGGAGATTGCTATCGGGTGATTGGAAAAACTTTCCGCCAAAGCCGCATATTCAATAACTTCTTCAGATGTCATATCTTTAGCCGGCAAAATCTCGTTAACCCTGAATACACCTTTGGTAAGTGTACCGGTTTTATCAAATACAACGGTTTTAATAGAATTAAGTGCTTCCAAATAGTTGCTGCCTTTTACGAGTACGCCTCTTTTCGATGCGGCACCGATACCGCCGAAAAATGCAAGGGGTACCGAAATAACCACTGCGCAAGGGCAAGATACAACAAGGCAAACAATAGCTCTGGTAATCCAGTCGGACCATGAAAGGCCAAGCAAAAGCGGTGGCAACAAAGCAAGGCAAAGGGCAAGTATTACCACAATCGGAGTGTAATAACGTGCAAACTTTGTAACGAAGTTCTCTGTTTTTGCCTTTCTTGCAGATGCATTTTCCACCATATCGATAATTTTCGAAACCGTGGATTCGCCGAATACTTTTGTAACTTTTATTTCCAAAAGACCAGTTTCGTTAATGGAACCGGACAAAGCCGTTTCGCCCGTTCGTATTCTTTTAGGTACCGACTCTCCGGTAAGTGCTCTCATGTCCAGCATAGAATCGCCTTTTACAACAAGACCGTCAAGAGGAATGCGCTCTCCCGGCTTAACCGCGATAATATCGCCGACTTTAACACTCTTGGCAGCTACGCTTACCATTTCTCCGCCTTTATAGATATTTGCGCTGTCCGGTCTTATATCCATAAGGCTTGCAATATTTCTTCTGGAGTGATCCACAGCCATATCCTGCAAGAATTCACCGATTTGGTAGAATAACATAACCGCTACCGCTTCAGGATATTCTCCTATAAAGAAGGCCGCAATACTGGACAAACTCATAAGGAACTGTTCGTCAAAGACACGACCTCTTACAATATTTTTAAGAGCGTGAAGAACAACATCGTATCCCAAAATAACATAAGGAATGATAAATGCTATTAGATCCGCATACCAAGGAAGATTAAGCAAATGCGTAGCTATAATTACAGCCACATAAATCGCCGCCCCTGTAATAAGCCTTGTAAGCATGCTTTTGAATTCGTTTTTCTCATCATGATGATGCTCGTGTCCATGCTCATGCTCATGACAGCCACAGCTGCATTCCAAATGCTCTCCGAAATGATGATCTTCATGACATTCATCAAGAACATCCACATCCGGTTCGTATCTGTGGACGATTTTTTCCAGCTTTTCTTTAAGATCTTTTATTTCCTCATTACTTTCGATAGTAATGCTTTGTTTCATAAGATTAATCGTAGCAACAGATACTTCGTTTAATTTACTAACATCATTTTCTATTTTGGCCGAACAATTCGGACAGTCCAAGCCTTTCAATATAAATACCTTATTCATAGTTATCCCTTTCCTCTTTTCAAATCCTTAAAGCTAAACTTTGGAATTTGAAAATGATTATCGTTTTATAGTTGAACAACTACTCAACCTTTTAGCATATTAATATCCTTCATCATCTGATGAAGGAGTTATATTATTTAGTGTTCATCGCATCCCAGATGCTCAAATCCCAAGTCGATAATGCGACTGACATGATCGTCGGCCAATGAGTAATACATCATCTGACCGTCACGTCTGAATTTAACAAGATTAGCCATTTTAAGCTGTTTAAGCTGATGAGATACAGCAGATTTTGTAACTCCGAGAAGCACTGCCAAATCGCCTACACACATCTCGTTTTTTTCAAGGGCGTGCAAAATCATTACTCTTGTGCCGTCTCCGAAAAGTTTCATCAAAGAAGCCAGATTTAAATAGTCATCGGCCGTTGTCATTTCTTCTTTGACTTTATTTACAATATCTTCGTGGATTACTTCGCAATCCGTTGTATTATTAGCTTTCATCGGCACCCCTCTTTCAAGTTTCCCCAAAATACTATCTTTACAAATATATGAATATTGTTTTAAGTATAAGAAGCTATAAATAATTGAATAATTGTTCAACTATTTATAGCTTTATCTTAAAACCTTATTTTTCTTTTGTCAAGCTATTTTTTCTTGGGATTAGTGATTATCGACAATTTTTCTT
>CACZQX010000018.1 GCA_902783445.1 uncultured Lachnospiraceae bacterium | reverse complement strand
ACGCTTCCTTCGAAGTCAAATCCCGCTTTGATTCTGTCGGTTTCAATATCGCCTTTGTCGGTATAATCATAAAAAACAACCCTGGATGTTGTAACACCGTTACTTACGCACAAATAGCTTACCGCAAGAGTTGTACCGTCAGGAGAAATGGCAATATCCAGCGGATAGCCGCTTCCCTCAAAGGAGGTTCGACCCTGTGCCAAAAGATTTCCGTCTTTGTCCTTAAGCTCTATATAGTTAATATTATTGTCCTGCATAAGAGCGGCTATTACACCGTAGTCCGAGACTTCCACATCAATTATCGGATAGGAAGTGTTAATAACGCCCACTTCTCCTTCCGAAGAGAACAAATAAACCTCGCTGGATTTAAGGGCTCCCACGGCACAATATATACCGTTGGAATCCAAGACCGGATTAGTCATTTCAAAGGCCTTGGTCCAGGCAATTTCTCCGTCGTAGATGTAGGAAATGCCATCGTTACTGTATTTTACGTAGCCCTGTCCCAGCGGAAAATACTTGGTTTCAGACACTTTACCCGCTATTTCCACTTCCGAAATAACCCTGTATCCTTTGTAGGTTTTAAAATGGTTTATCAGAAAAATCACAACAATCACTGCGGCAATCAATCCTAAGACCATGGCTATTCTTTTATAATTTGGCTTTTTTCTGTTAGCTCTTTTAATATTTGCCACTTAAAAATTCCACCTTATCTGATAGCTTCTCCGATGCTTGCTGCTTTGCCTTCTTCAAGCATTTGCTTGATTTTTTGCAGCTTCTTCAAGTTCAGGTTTTCTTTTCCCAAAGGAACTTCATACTCCGATGTCATAACAACAAGCAAATCCTTTTGTTTACTGCTTATATTGTCAAATTCGGACTTTGCATCTTCGATTTCTTTGTTTTTGGCCGCAATCTCGGCTTCATAATATTTGTCTATTTCGCGGATAATCTCTTTTGAAGTCTGCTCATCAAACTTCTTAAGCTCCGCTTCTTTTACATTGGAAAGTCTGTCGATTTCCTCATTTATGGCTTTTATCTCTTCATCAAACGACACCAAATTATATTCGCTGATTTCCCCGTCTTTTTTGATATTTTTCTTTAGTTTAAGCCTCTTTGAATCAAGCAAGGCATCCAAATCGTAAAGATGTCGAACTTCGTTGAATACATCGGCATATTTAATCTTTGTTTTAAAATAAAAATAACCGTAAACTATCAAAAAGAATATGGCTATTGCAAGATAAATAAATGCTTTTGCAAGAGCCGGCAAAGGTAGGAATATACAGGCCAAATTCGGTATTGCACCAAATGCCACTATTAAGCTTATGAAAAGAATGCCATAATCTTTTACAGTCCTTGGAAAATACAAGGCTTTGTATATTGAATTGCAGCATATTTTGGGAACATATCTGGATTTTAAAATATCTATAATGCTTTCGTTTAATTTTTGCTGTTCTATCTTAATCTTATCTTCTTCTTTTGCGATTTTTACGTCAATTGCAGCCTTAAGCGCTCTTTTTTTCTCGTTTTTTCGCAAATGAACGTTTTTATCATTAGCGCTTATTTCGTCGTTAAAGCTTTTTTCAAGCTCTGCACGGCGCATTTCTATTTCGGATTTTTTCTTGCCTTCTATTTTTTTATGCAAAATGGCAAGCTCTTTCTCCATTCTTTGAGACGAAAGCTTTATGGCCAAAAGCCTTTTTTTATAATTATCCGATTCTTTTACAACGTCTATAATTTCTTCGATTTTTTCTAAGCCGCAATCAAGTATTTCGTACACAACTATCTCCTAAAGACTAGATTTGCGAGAAAATCTCTCCTATCTTGCCATGGACAATAAGGTCCGCTCTTGAATCTCTCGCAGTCTCATCCTTATTTACAAGGACAAGCTTGTTTCCTCTGTAATAATCTATAAGGCCCGCTGCAGGATAAACAACCAAAGATGTTCCTCCGATAATAAGCACATCAGCCTTGCTAATCAAGCTTACAGCCGCACCTATAACTTCGTTATCCAAACCTTCCTCGTATAAAACAACGTCGGGTTTTATAATATTTCCGCACTCATCGCATTTTGGAATGCCATCGCTTTTAATAATATAATCAAGGTCGAAAAACTTTCCGCAATGGGTACAATAGTTCCTAAGAACACTGCCGTGAAGCTCAAAAACCTTTTCGCTTCCGGCTTTCTGATGAAGTCCGTCAATGTTTTGAGTAATTACACCTCTTAATTTTCCTTCTTTTTCCCATTGAGCCAATTTGTAATGCGCAGCATTGGGCTCTGCATCCGGAAAAAGCATTCTGTCCTTGTAAAACTCGTAAAATTCATCCGTTCTGTCCATATAGAAAGAATGACTTATTATTCTTTCGGGTGGATATTTGTATTTTTGATTGTAAAGCCCGTCTACACTTCTAAAATCCGGAATATTGCTTTCCGTGGATACTCCGGCACCTCCGAAAAATACAATATTGTCACTTTCGTCAACGATTTTTTTAAGTTTTGCTACTGCCTCATCCATAACAAAAAACCTCCCTTGCTATTTCATGTTTTCCTCATAGTAGCTGTAGACATCTCTTTTTGAGATTCCCCTATCTTTCGCTACCAATTTAAATGCTTCTTTTTTATCAATCCCTTGATTTAAATAAAACTCTATATGCTTTGAAATCTCCGTTTCTTTCCAAGATTCCTGCTCTTCTTTTATTTTTTCTTCAAAGGATTTTGCCTCTATAACAAGGACAAATTCACCTTTCGGCTCCTTTTCCCCGTATTTTTTTATGGCGCTTTCAATATCTGTTTTCTCTATTTCTTCAAACTTTTTCGTAAGCTCTCTGCAAATGGAAATGCTTCTGTTGCCGAGATTTTCATACAAAAGTTTTAATGTTCTTAGAAGATGATGCGGAGCTTCGTGTAAAATGATGGTTCTTGTTTCTTCTTTTAAATTATTCAGAACCTGCTCAAGCTCCTTTTTGTCCGTTGGCAAGAAACCTTCAAAACAAAAGCGTCTTGTTTTTTGCCCGGAGGATGTAAGCGCCACTATTCCCGCGCATGCTCCCGGCAGCGATGTTACGCTCACTCCCGCATCTAAAGAACGTCGCACCAATTCCTCTCCCGGATCTGATATGCCCGGAGTTCCCGCATCGGTTATCAAAGCTATGTTTGCCCCGTCAAGCATTTTATCCACAAGTTCTATTGCTTTTTCCACCTTATTATACTCGTGGTAACTTGTCATGGGCTTTTTTATTTCAAAATGATTAAGAAGCTTTATACTGTGCCTTGTGTCCTCTGCTGCGATTAAATCTACGCTTTTTAAGGTATTCAAAACTCTGATGGTAATATCATCAAGATTTCCGATTGGGGTGGCACATAAATAAAGCTTTCCTTTTTCCATTACAATTGCTCGCTACTTTCCGTATATTTCCAGAACCTGAGATGTATATTCGCCCTTTTCGTTATAAATAATAAGAGCTTCCATAACATTAAACTCGGGTTTGGCTCCTCTTACAGCTTCTATCAAAAGCATATTTGCCTTTGCTCCCGCATAAGGGTAAACAAATTGTATCCTTTTAGCCCCCATATTGTTGGCTTTCAATTCTTCAAAAATTTCGGGAAGTCGGTTTGGTCTGTGTACCATAAAGAGCCTTCCTCCCGGTTTTAAAAGATTGGTGGATGCTTTTATAACATCCGACAATGTACATAAAATTTCGTGTCTTGCTATCGCCTTTGCTTCATTGGGATTTTTAAGTCCGCCCTTCATGGTCATATATGGCGGATTTGTGGTAACAACATCAAAAACGGCTTTTCCGAAATGATTGCTTGCTTCCTTTAAATCCATACAAACAACATCTATTTTGTCGCTAAGATCGTTTAAGGCTACGCTTCGTCTTGCCATGTCCGCACTTTCTTCTTGTACTTCCACGGCAACAAATTCGCTCCCCTTTTCTTTAGCCTCAAGCAAAATGGGAATCACGCCGGTTCCCGTGCCAAGATCGATTACCCTGTCCTTCTTTGTCGCTTTAACAAAGTTTGACAAAAGCACGGCATCCATACCGAAACAAAATTTTTCTTTATGCTGGATTATCTTGTAATCTTTTATGTCTAAGTCATCGATTCTCTCATTTTCTTTAAGATCAATCTTCAAACTTCGATTTTCCTTCCTGTTTTTCCTGTTTCTCCAAAGCTTCCAACTCTCGCATTTCCTCTTTGGTAAGCTGTTGTTCGGCTGCTTTTGTTTTTCTGTGAACGAATTTAAGCTCATCCGAATGATAATCTCTTAAATCTTTTTCACCGTTAACTTCAATCAAAACCTTAACCATTTGTCTGAGGACGCCAACGCTTACAACTTCACCTTTAAGGCGGTCCGGTGTTGTAACCGTATCCCCTACGTTAGGAAGCTTTGAGTTTAAGTATTCATATGTTTCCTGCTCATGTTTTAAACAGCACATAAGTCTTCCGCATACACCGGATATTTTTGTCGGATTAAGTGAAAGATTTTGCTCTTTTGCCATCCTGATGGATACCGGAATAAACTCGGAAAGATGGGCATGACAACAAAGTTCGCGTCCGCAAATGCTGTATCCGCCCACAACTTTTGTCTCATCTCTAACACCTATCTGTCTAAGTTCGATACGTGTCTTAAATACACTTGCAAGGTCTTTTACCAGCTCTCTGAAGTCGATTCTTCCATCCGCCGTAAAATAGAAAAGAACCTTGTTGTTATCAAATGTATATTCAACATCGATTAATTTCATTTCAAGGCCGTGTTTTGCTATCTTTTCGAGACAAATATCGAAAGCTTTCTTTTCTTTTTGCTTATTTGCCTCTTCTTTCTTGTCATCATCGGCCGTTGCGATTCTGAGTACAGGTTTCAAAGGCTGAAAAACCTTATCATCCTCCATCTGTCTTTTTTCAAGAACTATCGTTCCGTATTCCACGCCTCTTGCTGTTTCAACAATAACATGGTCATTTAATTTTATGTCCAAATCCAATGGGTCAAAATAATAGATTTTTCCCACTCTTCTGAATCTGACACCGACTACGTTTACCATATATCTCTCCTAATCTATCTAAGATTTTCGCTTACGGAAAGGTATAAAAGCTCTATTACAAGCGAAAAACTTACATTTGCTTTTAATCTTTCTTTAGCTTTTTCCACGCTGGAAATAATATCTCCTATTCCCGCGTAGGAGGCAATTGCTGCCTGTTTCTTAATTTCGTTTATTTCTTCTTTAAAAATCAACTGGTCAACTTTTTGGGATGCCTTATACAAAAGCACATCTCTGAACCAAGCAATTATCAAATCCAAATAGTCGCCTATTTCAAGACGGAAGCTTTCCGCTCTTTTAACCGCCGCCATAACCTCGGCGATATCCATATCTTCTATATGGCTGATCATGGCAACCATTTCGCTTTTTAGCTCACCGAATTCTTCAACGGTTGAAAGTCTTAAGGCTTTTCCGATGTTTCCGTAAGCAAAAGCTACCGAAGAATCAGCTATTTTTTCGGGAACATTGTGCTCCTCCATAAGATATTTTTTTATAACATCCGAAGAAACCGGTTTTATTTTCAAAGTTACGCAACGAGACAAAATCGTTGGTAACAAAGCTGTTATATTATTTGTCAAAAGGAAAATAATCGCATATTCAGGCGGCTCTTCAAGTGTTTTTAAAAGAGCGTTCTGTGCATCTATAGTCATGAGTTCCGCTTCATCAATGATATAAATCTTATATGGACTGCTGTATGGCTTAATCTGCACGTCTTCAACAACCTGTCCGATTATATCTCTTACACCGATAGAAAGAGGACTTTCGTGCCTTACCCATATAATATCCGGCTGGTTGTCCGATGCGGCTTGCTTGCAGGAATGACATTTTCCGCAAGGTTCGTCTCCCTTTTCGTCACATTGAAGAAGGGTTGCGAAATAATTTGCAATCATGGTTTTACCCATTCCGTTTGCGCCGTTTAATACATAAGCATGCGAAACCTTTTCGGCTTTTATGGCATTTTTAATGTGAAGAAGTATCTCTTCGTTTCCAACTATTTTCCTTAATTCTGACATTTTACAATTCCCCTTTGTGTCTTATGTGATTATGTCTAAAAGTAAACCCTTTATCTCATCAACCAAGCTTAAGATTTTGATATTATCCTTCTCATCTTTAATAAGCTCTTTTGCCAATTCATCAAGATTGGTATCTATGAGTTTTACGATGCCGTAAACCCTGTGTCTTCCCTTTCTGTCCAAGAAGTTTTGCCTTGAAAACTCATGGGAGCGAAAAACAATCTCGTTTAAAAAAGTCTTTATAAGCTCTCTGTAGTGCTTCATTTCCCGGATGTCGGTTTTTTTGGAAATCTTTTTTCCCTGCTCGCTTATTTCATTCATAAGGGCGGTTACTTTTTCCTGAACATCCGCTTCGGAGATTTTGCTTAAAAGCTCAAACTTGAAAGCTGTGTCCCCTTCACTTACTTTGGCTGTTTGTTCAACCTGGTTAATAGGATTTGTTTCATTAACGCGAATTTCCATCTGAAATATCCTTCTCAATCTCTTTTAAACAGTCCACCAAGCTATCATTTACATAGCGCTTTGTTATGCCTGCTGCCTTTATGGCTTCTTCACTGAAATCTGCCTGATCCGCCAAGTATCGTCTGCATACCTCATCGAAATTCGGCTCTTTTTGTTGGTGTTCTCTGTTTATTGCACGCTGCAAGCGTATGCCATCGTCTACCTCTATATATATGGGACAAACATGTTCCGCCCCAAAATAGTCTCTGACCTGCCTGTAGGATTCAAGTGTTCCGATGACGAGATAATTATGTTTGCCAAGTTTTATCTGTCCGTCATCCGCAAGGAAATAGTGCCAATCACCGTTGATTGTATGATAAGTGCGTCTTTCAATAACCACACCGTCTTTTTCCATTTCCTTCATTTTGTCTTCGCTTACAAAATAATACTCACGGCCGTCTTCCTCCGACTCCCTCATGGGACGAGTCGTATAGCTGACGACTTTTCTGAGTCTCAACGTTTCATTATCCATTAAGTGGGCAAATATTGTATCTTTTCCCGTTGAGCTTTTCCCCACAATAAAATATATATTTGACATTAGTTTCTTACATTCCCCAAACTAGCACTCTACCTGTGCGAATATATTCTTTGCGTGAGCATGAGCTTGCGCATAGATTTTTTCAGGGTCCTCCCCAATAAAGAATTCTCCGTTCTCGTAAAGAACTTTTCCGGCAATCATTGTTAATTTGACATTTTCTTTTGATCCGGAGTAAACAATATTCTTAGGAATATTAAGTATAGGTTGCATATTCGGTCTGTGAAGATCGATAACTATAAGATCTGCCTGTTTGCCAACCTCCAAGTTTGTACAATCATCAAGGCCCATGGCTTTTGCGCCGCCGACGCATGCCATCTTAAGAACATCGGCACCGTCAACTGCTGCCGCATCCTCAAGAGAAAGTTTTTGCAATACCGATACAAGATACATTTCTCTGAACATATCAAGGGCGTTGTTGCTTGCCGCACCGTCTGTACCTATTGCAAGGCCTACGCCTTTTTTCATAAACTTGTCGATAGGCGCGATTCCGCTGGCAAGTTTTGCATTTGAGCAAGGATTTGTAATTGCCCAAACATTCTTTTCTTTCATGATATCCATATCTTCATCGTTTACGTGAACGCAGTGGAAACCGCCGCCGCCGTATTCGAACATACCAAGGTCTGAAAGAAGTTTCATCGGAGTTTTGCCGTAGCGCTCAATACAACCCTCAACCTCTGATTTTGTCTCGGAATTGTGCATAAATACCGGCGCTTTGTACTTTTTGGCAAGACTTGCCACATATTCCATTCTTTCCATACATGTTGTGTACTCTGCATGGAAACCGATTTTGTGAGAAATAAGCGGATGCATGCCGTTAAATTTCTCGTAGTCGCGCTCAAGCTGTGTATAATCTTTATCGAAATCGTTCATGGCTCCGCAAAGAACCGTTCTGAAACCGCAATCAATGTTTGCCTGAACATAAGCATCAAGATAAAAATACATATCGAAGCTTGCCGTAATACCGCTTGTTAAATATTCCATAATACCAAGCTTTGTAAAAGGAACGATTGACTCGGCATCCAATTTTGCTTCGTGTGGAAAAACCTTGTCATAAAGCCATTCCTGAAGTGGAAGGTCATCCGCATAAGAACGAAGGAATGTCATGGCCGTATGAGTATGCGCATCCTTAAAGCCCGGCATTAAAAGATTGCCTTGCAGGTCGATTTCGCGCTCAAATGTTTTGCCTTCCAAATCTTTACTTGAAGGAATGCCTTTAAAGGCTATTTTGCTGTCCTCAACCCAAAGTTCCTCTTCGCTTACCGTGATTTTATCATCAAATTTTTCACTGATATTTAAAACTTTTCCATTGTAAAATCTAATCATTTGTTTACCCCCTATTTAAATAATTTTGCAAGACTTTCGTTGTATGGCGCCCTGCAAATACCCTTCTCCGTAATAATTGCCGTTACAAGTTCGTTGTCCGTTACGTCAAACGCAGGATTGTAACATTTTGTCTGTGGCAAAGCTTTTGGCTCCGTATAGAACATTTCTATTATTTCTTCCGGATCTCTGAGTTCTATTTCGATATTGTCTCCGGACGGACAATCGAAGTCGATTGTTGATGACGGACAAAATACATAGAACGGGATGCCGTAGTGCTTTGCAAGTATTGCAACACCGCTTGTTCCGATTTTGTTTGCAACATCACCGTTTGCGGCAACGCGGTCGCAACCTACGAAGCACGCCTGCACTTTTCCCTGTTTCATGACTATGCTTGCCATGTTATCGCAAATTAGTGTTGTATCCACACCTGCCATTTCAAGTTCATAACTTGTAAGTCTGGCACCCTGAAGAAGCGGTCTTGTTTCATCGACAAAGGCGTGGAATGTCATACCTCTTTCCGTTCCAAGCATTATGGTTCCCAGACCCGTTCCGTATCTTGATGTGGCCAAAGGACCCGCATTGCAATGTGTTAAGATTCCGAATCCGTCTTCAACCAAGCTTAAACCGTATTCACTTATTTTATAACACATTTCCATGTCTTCTTTGTGAATTGCCTTTGCTTCTTCTTTCAAAGCCTCCAACAAATCTTTTCTTGATTTATCTTTGTTTGCAAGTACGCATCTGTCCATTCTTTTAAGCATAGTACCCAGGTTTACGGCAGTCGGTCTTGATGAATCAAGATATTCTTTGTTTTTTGTAAACTCCGCATAAAAGTCATCAAAGCTTTCACATTTGCTTTGAAGTGAAAGCACATACATGGCATAGCCCGCAAAAATGCCGATTGCCGGTGCTCCTCTGACTCTCAGTTTAAGTATTGCTTCGTATAAATCTTCCAACTTTTCGAGTTCCAAATACTCTGTTTTGTTTGGAAGTAATGTCTGATCGATAATACGCACTTTTTTCTCGTCGTCTGATAATCTGACATTGTCGATATGTGTAACTTTAGTTAAATCCATTATTTCTCTCTTTTCTCTTCATTTATTTAAATATTTTCCGATTTCTTCGATGCTTTCCCATACAAGCTTTGTAAAGAAAGGGGCAACCCTATCTGCCGTTTCCTTAACCTCGTCAAAGGTAAGAGGTACGTCAAGCAATCCCGCACCTTTATTTGTAATACAGGAAATACCGCATACTTTAAGGCCCATATGTCTTGCTGCCACAGCCTCGCATGCAGTTGACATTCCCACTGCATCCATTCCCAATTTTCCAAGCATTGCAACCTCTGCCGGAGTTTCGAAACTCGGTCCCGGAAGCTGTACGTAAATTCCTTCTTTAAGGGCAATATCGTTTCTTTTGGCAACATCTTTTATAATATTTCTAAGATCTTTTGTATAAACCTCACTCATATCCGGGAAACGCTCGCCCAACTCTTCGATGTTTTCTCCGCGAAGCGGATTCGGGTAAAACAAAAGATTGTGATCTTTTATAAGCATAAAATCTCCCGCATTGTAGTCCGGATTGGCGCATCCCGCCGCATTGGTAAGGAAAAGGGCTTTTGCTCCCATCATTCCCATAAGACGGGTTGGCATTACTACTTTTTGAATGTCATAACCTTCGTAGTAGTGGACTCTTCCTTGCATTGCAACAACTTTTGTATCTCCCACATAACCAAAAATGTATCTTCCCGCATGTCCCGGTGTTGTTGAGATTGGAAAGTTTGGGATAAGGGAATAATCGATAGTTGCTTCCACTTTAATCTTATCCGCAAATCCGCCAAGTCCCGAGCCCAAAATAAGAGCTACATCCGGAACAAAGTCCGTTTTGCTTCTTATGGCATCATATGCCTGCTTTAATATTTCGTAATGTTTACTCACTTTTTTCTCTCTTTTCTATTGTAATTTTCTTTTATTCTTTTGACCAAAGATAGCAAAAACTCTGGGTTCTTGCCGCAAATCTTTTTGTTTTTAAAAGCTGCCTCATTTCTTCTTTTGATATCCAAAGAGGCTCGATTTCTTCCGTTGTATCACTGCTTTTATGAAAGCTGCCTTTTGCCTTGCCCACAAAAGTTAAGTTCTTTTCGTTACTGAAACCTATTGCGCTGTAGCTTATTCCCAAAACATCGTCAATAGCGCAAATCTCCAAGCCGGTCTCTTCTCTAAGTTCTCGTCTTGCGGCTTCTTCCGGACTTTCTCCCGGGTCGATTAATCCCGCCGGAAAGTTATATATCCACTCGCCGGTGGCAAGTCTGAATTCTTTGTTAACAAGGAGCTTGTCTCCTTCTTCATTTGTTAATATAAGCACGATGGAATCCGCTTTTTCGCCTTTAAGCTCTTCTTGGCTTGTAAGGTTTTTTTCCCTGCTTATGATTTCGTAAACTTTTTCCTTTTTATCTTCTGTTTCGTAAACTACATCATATCGGTTGATGTATTTACCGTCGAATACTTTTTTTATTGCTTTGAATTTCATTACTGTCTCTCTTTTGCATCAAAAATCTCCGAAATTCGCCTATTTGTTCATTTCGGGATTAAAAAAATAAACCAAATGCGGTGCAGACTACACCACATTTAGTTTACCATGATAAGGTCAAAGTCGCAAGTTTTTAGTATTTTCTCTGTCTTATTGCAAAAATTCTTCCGGCAAAGTTACGCCAAAATCTTTTGCAAGTTTTCTAAAGTCATCGGATGTTATGGTTTGAAGTTTGGAGTTTGCCATTGAGCGAACTTTTACCAAGATTTCCGCTGCTTTTTCCACCGTGTGCACAAGGCCGAAGGTAAGATCGAAGTCTTCACCCGATCCAAATACTCCGTGATGAGCCCAAATTGCCACATCGTATTTTTCCATAAGTTTGCTTGTGGCAACCGCAATATCTCTTCCACCCGGAACCATCCAATCAACGACGCCGACGCCGTCCGGAAATACAACAGGACACTCGGTTGCAGACTCCCAAAGCTCTTTTGTAAAGACTTTATCTTCCAAAGGAAGAACAAATGTAAGAGCAATTAGATTTGTACAGTGTGCATGATATATTACCCTGTGTTTGCCGTTTGTTACACGCTTTTTAACTTCGTGGTTCATAAGATGGCTCGGAAGCTCGCTTGTTGGTCTGCCGCCGTTTACAAGGCCCCAACAAATCTGATATTTTTCACCCTTGTCATCAACTCTTACGATGCAGATGGAATCTTCCGGATCCAAAATAACATTTCTGAAATATTTTCCGCTGCCGGTAACAAGGAAATATTCTCCCTTAAGGCCCGGTACGCTTGTGCCGATGTCTTTCCATTCTGAGTCTAAGTTAAGTTTTCCGCTGATTTGTGCGATTTCACTTTCTTTTATTCTGTAAGATAAATTACCGCCGTTTCTTTCGTGCCAGCCCTGTTCCCAGCCGTCGTTGCACATTTTTATAAAGTCTTTTACAAATTTTGTTTCCAATACTTCCATTTCAATCCCTCTTCTTTTATTGTCTTTTTGATAATACTTCTTTTTCGTATTTTTCTACTTCTTTATACCATTCGCTTCTTTGCGGAACGCCGTTTGTTTCACAAAAATAATCCCAAACCGCACCCAACGGATATGTTTTTACTTCTTCCTGAAGCATCATAAGTTCTGTAAGTTTTCCTTCTTCCTGCAAATTTTTAAGTTTTTCGTTTGGTGACAAAAGTGCATAAAGCATTGCTTTTTGGAAGTTTCTCATACCCACTGTCCAAGCCGAAATTCTGTTGATGCTTGCATCAAAATAGTCAAGGCCCACAAGTACTTTATCCATTGCGTCATTTCTTACGATTTCTTTTGCGATTTCCTTTGTTTCATCATCAAACAAAACTACATGGTCGGAATCCCAACGAACCGGTCTTGTAACGTGAAGAGCCATTTTGTCGTTAAATAACAACATAGATGAAATCTTATCGGAAACCACTTCTGTCGGATGATAATGGCCGTTGTCCATAAGTGGTAAGATTCCTTTTGATGCCGCATAGTTGATTGTAAATTCACTGGATCCCACCGTATAACTTTCAACGCCGATACCGAATACCTTTGACTCGAGGCAAACAAGTACCTTTGATTTATCGTAATCTATGCTTAATATCTCATCAAGAGATTCTTTAAATCTTCTTCTCGGTGCCACTCTGTCTGCAGGGATGTCTTTGTAACCATCCGGAATCCAGATGTTCATAAGGCAAGGCTGACCAAGCTCTGTGGCAAAATATTCCGAAATCTTGATACAAGCCTGTCCGTGTCTTATCCAGAATTTGCGCACTTCTTCGTCAGGTGATGAAAGAGTGAGATTGTCTTTTACCATTTTATGTGAAAAGAATGTTGGATTAAAGTCGAGTCCAAGACCCCTTTCTTTTGCAAATTCCACCCATTTTTTGAAATGTTCCGGTTTGATGGCATCTCTGTCCGCGCGATTACCGTCTTCAAAAATCGCATAGCAAGCATGAAGGTTAATTTTGTGTTTTCCGGCTACCAATGATAATACCTTATCAATATCCGCCATTAGTTCTTCCGGTGTTCTTGCTCGTCCCGGATAATTACCGGTTGTTTGGATGCCGCCTGTTAAAGGGCCGTCGTTGTCAAAGCCCATTACATCATCACCTTGCCAACAATGCATGGAAATTTTATAGTTTTTAAGGCTTTCGATTGCTTTATCGGTATCCACACCGATTTCTTTATAGAGTTCTTTGGCTGAATCATATCTTTCTTTTGTAGTCATATTATTCCTCTTCTTTCTTTTTTATTCCGGTAAATATTCCTTTATTTCAAAGGATTTTGCGATAGCTTTTCTTAATTCGTATATATCCTCAAACTTCTTGTCGGCTATCATTTGCACTCCTATATTGCCTATTGCGGTGGCTTCACCCGGTCCGGCCACAACTTTTTTCTTTGTATAGTTTGCGGTCAGCTTATTTAAATACTCTGCTTTTGAACCGCCGCCCACAACATTGATTTCTCCGATTAACACTTCCGATACGGCTTCGATTTCTTTTACCGTCTCTCCATAACACTTTGCCAGGCTTTGATAAACCATTGCCGCCATTTGTCCTTTGGTTTCGGGTTTTTTGAGATTATGCTTTTCACAATAATCAAACAATGCTTTTTCCATTGATGCGGGACTTAAAAAGCTTTCGTCGTTTACGTCGACTCTTGTTTCGAAGTCCTTGTTTTCTTCCGCCATTTCACAAAGCTCGGCAAAACTGAATTCATCATTGTAGTCGTGCCTTAACTGCTGTATCATCCAAAGGCCCATTATATTTTTTAGGAATCTGAATCTGTGCTCATATCCGCCTTCGTTTGTAAAATTGTTTAGTCTTGCCTTGTCCGACAATGTCGCTTTTTTTATTTCACTGCCCATTAAAGACCATGTTCCCGAACTGATATAAAGCGGATGCTCTCTCATGCTGGGAACCGCAACAACCGCCGAGGCCGTGTCATGACTGGCCGGAAGAACCACAAGACAGTCAAATCCCACTATTTCTTTTACGGTTTTTGTAAAGCCTCCCACAATGGTTCCGGGCTCTGCCGGTTTTTTAAAGATTTCAGTCGGTATTCCGATCAATTCCATAAGCTCGTAATCCCAATCAAAAGTTTGTGGATTTACAAGCTGCGTGGTTGTGGCATTTGTATATTCGTTTATCTTTTCACCCGTAAGTAAAAATGTAAGATATTCCGGCACCATTAAAAATCTTTTTGCTTTTGTTAGTCTTTCCGGCTCTTTTTCTTTATCTGCCATTAACTGGTATATTGTGTTGAATATCTGCTTTTGAATTCCCGTGCGAGCATATAAGTCTTTTTCGCTTATTGTCTCATAAAGCTTTTTATCCATGCCCTTTGTGCGTAAGTCTCTGTAAGCATAGCTTTTTCCGATTACTTGGTCCGCCTCGTCCAAAAGCACATAGTCAACGCCCCAAGTATCAATAGCCATCATTTTGGGTTCGCAAGCTTTTTCTTTGCATTTTTTCAATCCGTTTAATATTTCTCTGAAAAGATACTTGTAATCCCAGGTTTTTACATCACCTTCAACATCCATACGGTTATCAAAGCGATATATTTCTTCTGTTTTTATTATTCCGTTATCTACTTCCGCTATGATATGCCTGCCACTGGATGCGCCGATATCTACAGCCAAATAATAGTCTTTCATATGCTTGCCTTTCTTTGTGGTAATATGTCCGATGTTTTCCTTAGACTAAAGATAAACCTTTTT
>CACZQX010000017.1 GCA_902783445.1 uncultured Lachnospiraceae bacterium | reverse complement strand
TTCAAGCAATTTGACAAAATTGATGTTAACGGTGAAAACGAATCTCCACTTTACACCTATCTTAAATCACAAAAAGGTGGTATGATGGGAAGCAAGATTAAATGGAACTTCACAAAATTCTTGGTAGACAAAGACGGAAATGTTGTAGACAGATTCGGCTCCACAACAACTCCTGAGAAGATTGAGAAGACATTAAAGGAGATGTTTTAATTGGAATATTCATTCAAAACACAGGGTGTATGCGCTCAGATAATTAAGTTCAAACTTGACGGTGACGTGGTTTCGGACATCGAGTTTATGGGCGGATGCAACGGAAATTTGAAAGCAATTTCAAAATTACTTGATGGTGCAAAAGTTGATTACATAGAAGATAAGCTTCTTGGAAACAGCTGCGGCGGTCGCCCTACATCATGCGCCGATCAGCTTGCAAAGGCGGTAAGACAGGCTTATGAAGAATCAAAGTAAATATGACGCATTAAAGCTGGAAAACCAGTTATGTTTTCCGCTTTATGCTTGTTCTAAAGAGATAATAAAAAGATACAGACCATTTCTTGACGAGCTTGATCTAACTTATACCCAATACATTACAATGATGGTGCTTTGGGATAAGAAAGAAATAAGCGTTAAAGATTTGGGCAAGAAGCTGTTTTTGGATTCGGGAACCTTAACACCGGTCCTTAAATCTCTTGAATCAAAGGGATATGTTAACAGGCATCGTTCAAAAGAAGACGAGCGAATTCTTTTGGTGGAAATAACAAAAGAAGGAGAAGCTTTAAAAGAAGATGCCGTGGAAGTACCTATGAAAATATCCAAATGCGAAGGCATGTCATCTTTGACACAGGAAGAAGCAGTGGAACTTTACAGGCTCCTTTACAAGGTTTTGGGCGGAGTGGAATCTTAGTTAGCTAAAATTTTTAAACTTTTAGTGAAATAATATTTCGTTTATGTTATAATCTTTAAGGTGTATTGTTCTTGTATTTTTTGTACAAAACAGCATAAAAGCTTCAAAACTTTGTTTTGAAACCATAAGGAGATTAATTATGAGTAAAGTTGCAATTATGACAGACAGTAACAGCGGAATGACCCAAATGCATGCCAAAGAAATAGGCATTACTGTTGTTCCGATGCCATTTGATATAAATGGACAGCAGTATTTTGAGGATATAGATTTAACCCAAGAGCAGTTTTATGAAAAACTTGAAGGAGACGCGGATGTTAAAACATCGCAGCCATCCCCGGAATATCTTTTGGAAACATGGGATAAGCTCTTGAAAGAATATGACGAAATCGTTTATATTCCTATGTCAAGCGGTCTTAGCGGATCTTGTTCCACGGCAAAAATGCTTGCGGAAGATTATGACGGAAAAGTTCAGGTTGTAAACAATCAGCGTATATCCGTTACCATGCGTTCTTCTGTTTATGATGCAATGGAACTTGCAAAGCAAGGAAAAAGCGCCAAGGAAATTTGCGAAATATTGGAAAGAGAAAAGTTGAGTTCAAGTATTTACATTACCGTAGATACATTAAAATATCTTAAAAAGGGCGGTCGTTTAACTCCTGCGGTTGCGGCAATCGGTACTCTTCTTAAGATTAAACCCGTTTTGCAAATTCAGGGTGATAAGCTTGATTCCTTTGCGAAAGCAAGAAATATGAAAGCCGCACGTCAGATTATGATTGACGCCATGAAAGAAGATTTTGAAAAGAGATTTGGCGGAATAGACAAACATAAAGTTACACTTTGTATTGCATATACCAAGGACAGAGCTTTGGCTGAAGACTTCAAAAAAGAAGTAGAGCCACACTTCCCGGGTTATGATATTCATATCGACCCATTGTCACTTTCGGTATCTTGCCATATCGGTCCGGGAGCACTTGCTCTTGCATGCAGCCAGTATGTTCCTGAGCTCGATAAATAACAAATTCAAATAGATTGTTTATAAATAACAAAAGGCAGTATTTAGCGTATAAATACTGCCTTTAATGCTTTGTAAACTTGAAAAATCAGCCGTTTTTTGATACAATAAGATGTCTTTTTTAAGACAAATACGGAGGAAATAATGGACATTTTAAACACTATCAAAGATGAGCTTGGCGTTAAGCTTTCTCAGGTGGAAGCGGCAGTTAAGCTTATAGATGAAGGCAATACCATTCCTTTTATTGCCAGATACAGAAAAGAAGTAACAGGGTCTTTGGATGACGAACAGCTTCGTAAGCTTGACGAACGTCTTAAATATCTTAGAAATCTCGAAGAAAAGAAAGAACAAGTTATAGCAAGCATTGAAGAACAGGGCAAGTTAACCGATGAGTTAAAAGCTCAGATTTTGGCTGCCGAAACCATGGTTGTGGTTGAGGATCTTTACAGACCATACAGACCAAAACGTCGTACTCGTGCCATAGTTGCAAAGGAAAAAGGCTTGGAGCCTCTTGCAAATATAATTATGCTTGGACAAGAAAAACGTCCTATGGAAGAAGTTGCCGCAGACTTTATTAACGAAGAAAAAGAAGTAAAGGATGCAAAAGAAGCACTGGAGGGCGCAAAAGACATTATTGCGGAGTTTGTTTCCGACAATGCGGATTTCAGAAGTTATATCAGAAAAATAACTTTTAAAGAAGGAAAGCTTATATCTACGGCAAAAGATGAAAAAGCCCAGTCGGTTTACGAAAACTATTACGATTATGAAGAACCTCTTACAAAGGTTGCGGGACACAGGACTCTTGCAATCAACAGAGGTGAAAACGAAAAATTCATAACTGTTAAGATAGAAGCACCGACAGAAAAGATAATCGGCTACCTTGAAAAACAAATG
>CACZQX010000016.1 GCA_902783445.1 uncultured Lachnospiraceae bacterium | reverse complement strand
CTTATATACTCTCTGCATTTAAAGAAATCGCTTATATACTCCGAGTCATGATAATCGGATGTCGGAATATAGCAAACATCTATATTCCTTTCCTTCATAACTTTTCTTAGCTTGTTGATTCTTTCTTTGGCCATTGACATAAATCCGTTCTCTTCCTTGATTTTTTTGATTTCTCTTTAATAGTATATTTTACAGATAAAAATTTCAAGTAAAATAGTGCATTTATATTTCTCATATATTATAATAAAGAAGTAAGTATCGTAGGGGCAGTTAGATATAGTAGGGAAATAAATGAACAATACTAAACTTGATGAAGCGGTTAATATTTGTGAAACAGTCAGGCGTCTGATTAATTTGGACATGTTTTTCTGCGTCTTTGACAAAGAGGGACGTGTTTATTATAAGTATCCCGAATCAGACGATCCGGCAATTCAAATCGGTCAAATATTCAACGACCCCACAGGTGCCTTGGACGAAGTTTTACGCACCGGAAAACCTTGCTTTAACCATATAAATAAATCCAAATACGATTTTGATATAGAAGGTAACCTTTTGCCTATAAAAGATGGGGATGAGATTGTAGGTGTTATAGCTTCTTCTTACATTCCTATTAACGAGTTTTCTTTGGTCGCACAACGGATTGCGTTAAAGAAGATCTTTTTGACAATCTATGCCATCAATCCGACTGCCAATACAATTACCGAATTATTCAGATCTTACGGGCAAAAGGATTATCCATTAAATAACAAAACCTATAGTAGTTCTATTCATTCATCATGTGAATATTACGTTCATCCGGATGACAGAGTCAAATTCCTTGAATTTGCCGATGCCAACACATTGGACGAACGGCTTAAGAACCGTGATTCCATTTCATTGGAACTCAGATGGAAGAAAAAGAACAATAACTATATTTGGATAGAATATGAATTCGTCAAATTAGAAGAATCAAATCAAGCAAGCTTGGCCTACATTTGTTTAATCAGAGATATTCACGAAAAGAAGCTTATTCAAGAACGTTCCGAAATCGAGCGTAATCTTCTTATTGCCGAACTCCAGCACAAAAATCAATCTCTTTCAAAAAGAGAGCTTTTTGACGAGCTTACCGATGTTTACAATCGAAAGGCTTTAAGCCGATATGCATCCCTTATTTTGGAAACAGCCAAGCGCGAAAAAGAATGTTTTTACATTTTATTGGCCGACTTGGATAATCTTAAATACATTAACGATAATTTCGGACATGATGCCGGCGATTTTGCCATCAAATCCGTCGCAAAATTTCTAAAAGAATCTATGCCTAAGGGAAGTATTTGCATAAGATACGGCGGTGACGAGTTCTTGGTTATAAATCAATTTCCTGTAGGCTCAACCGAACCGAAAGAATTTATATTAAAATTCCGCGAAAAGTTGTCTCTCCTTGCGCAGACAAACATACAGCCTTACAGAATCTCCGCAAGCTACGGGGCTTTCTTCGACATTCCGGAGAAGGATGCAAGCATCACCGACTGCATACGCCTTGCCGATTCCGAAATGTATTCCATGAAACAGTTGCGCAAGTTCCAAAGCAAATCAACGGATGATTTGTCCGTAAGTCCCCTTTCGGGAATAACAAGCGAACGTCCTACAATTTTTATATTGGATCCTTTAAAAACTGTTCGCTCCACTTTAAAAAAATTGCTCATTAAAAATTTTAACATTCTTGAGGCCTCATCTGTTAAAGAAATGAAATCATTGGAAATAAATCCGGACAATCTTGTTCTTGTTATCGGTGATATCATAACAATTCTCAGCAGGGAATACGAGGATGCTCTTAAGAATATGAAAATAGTTGTAGATCCACTGCCTCCACTTGTATTGATTCTTCGTGGTGAAGACGACTTTTTGGAAAAACGCGCAATTGAAATCGGCACAACCGATTTTATATATAGACCTTTTAACTTGCCAATCGTTAAAAACAGATTGACAAATATTATTAATGCATTTATGTCCAAAAAATACTTGAATACATTAAAAGAACAGCAAAACAATATCAATGATAAGGATGCACTTTAATGGAACTTTCAAAAATTACATCAAAGCTTGGAAAATACCACCCAAAACAATTGGCAATCTTTGACTCCAATGTAGATATTTTTTTCTTTCAATTAAGCGAAAAGGAAAAATCATTTGAGCAAAATGCTCTCTATATTTGTAATGTTTCCGAGTTGCCACGCCTTCCTTTGGAGCATGGCCTCAGTTTTTTGTGTATTAAAGATATTGATGTTCCAAAAGAATATTTAAATCCCGAAAACGAACTTAATCTCGTTACCATTGACAGAGTCATCAACTCTTACGATGCTATCGGAATTTTATCAAGAATATTCAGTAACGATTCTAGGGTAAACAGTGCTCGCAATCGCCTTATTAACGCACTTCATTCGGGAAAAGGCCTTCAATATATTGTTAACGAGGCATTCACTCTCTTGCAAAATCCTCTTATTGTTTCGGATATCGGATACAAAATCCTTGCCATGTGCAAAGATGACAGCTATAAAGGCGAAGCTTCTCTTAATATTGGTGCCGACACCAACAAAGAGCAAAACACAGATATCAAATCCACTCAAAACTATGGTTATCTGATTGAAAGCGAAACAGCTATAAACAAACGCGAAAGAATTCACGAAAAAATACGTGAAAACAGATATCCCTATTTCAGCAATGATGATGAAAGCGACGACTTTGGAAGAGTTACTTCCTTGGTTTACATTCACGGCATTGAAATTGCCGAGGTTTCTGTTATCGGAACCAGACATCAAATAGACGATGTTGATATGGAGACAATCGATTTTCTTTGTAAAATCATTTCTCTTGAGCTTCAAAAAGATGATTTTTACTCCTCAAATCCGGGGCTTATGCACAGTTATCTCCTATCGGATCTTTTAAAGGGTCAGATTAAATCAAGAGAAGTTGCAAATGCTCGTATGCAAAACCTTGGTTGGAATCTTAACAAGAACCTTATAATCATGATAGTTTCCGATTTTAACAGAGATATTTTCGAAGGAAAAGCTCAAATAATCAGCAAACAGCTCCATGATATTTTGGCAACCAGCCGCTGGGTTATTTTCGACGGACGAATAATATTCTTAATGAGTTTTAAGGAACATCCGGCGCTCGGTAACAATCAGCGTCTTGTGGAATATCTCGAAAAAAACAACCTGGTAGCTTCATTAAGCGCAAACTTTACCGATATTATGGATATCCAAAAATATTATCTACAGGCAAAAAAAGCCTTTGAAATCGGTATAAAAGTAAGCAAAGGCAAATATATTTATAATTACGGAGACTTTGTTATCTACCATATGGGCGATATCATTTCCCGTACAAACAACCTGGAAGATTTCTATCATCCGGGGGTTGTGGCCGTAAGAGAATATGATAAGAAACACGACAGCAATTTTTTTGAAACTCTGGAGCTCTATCTGGAATATGTTGATAAAACGGAAGCCATTGCCAAAAAGCTTTATATCCATAAAAACACCGTTCTTTATAGAATCAATAAACTAAAAGAACAATTCGGACTTGATTTGTCAACGGGTGAAGAAAGACTTAAACTTTTGCTTACAATAAAGCTTATGAAGATGGAACAATAAATTTGGGAAAAAAGAAAAAGGAACCGGTTATAAAAACCGGTTCCTTTATTTTAACTATATTCAATTTTTATTTAATCAACACACAATTACCTTTCGGTAATACCACCTTATCTTGCGTGGGTAAGTACTTAAAAAAACTATTTACGTCCTACTAATTCGTCATCCAATGGTTTGCCGGCTTTAGTTCTGAACTTGTCATCAACTTCTTTAACATGTTTTGCACTGAAGAAGCATGTAAGAACAATTGAAATACCTGCAAAGATTGCTGCTACAACGAATACATACTGGTTACCGCCGAATGAAGCTCCTGTCACCGAAGCAGCTGCACCAACGCCCCAAAGGATAGCTATAAGTACAGGACCTACCTGACAGATGATATTAGCGATTGGGTTAATTGCTGCAAATACCGAACCAAAATCTTCACGTCTCCAGTACTGAGCTGCTGCCGAAACCGTAAAGTTTGAAGAAGCACCCATAAATATACCGAGGCAGATAAGAGCAACGATAAGGCATCCGCCGTTAGGAATGATACCGAATACACCTGCAAGCAACATGAATACAAGTGCGATTACGACAGCTTTCTTTGTACCAATCTTTGTATCAATAACACCAAGGATGAAACTGCCGACAGCACCGCATATAGCAATTACAAGCATGATAATTCCATACATTGCTGCGTTCTGTGCACCATAAATTTCAGAATCAGCCGAACCCCATCCATAAACCGAAAGGATGTTACTTGTCTGTGTCATCATACCTACAGAGAACATAAGAAGTACGCCCATAGGAATTGTTATGAACCAGAAATCACGACTAATAATTGTATGATTAAGTTTCCATACTGATGTTTTCTTGTTTTCAATTTCTTCAAGCATCATCTTCTGAGCAATTTCAGGTGTTAAGCCTTTATCATTATCTCTGTATGCTCCACACTGTTCAGGATAATCTTTAAGAAATACTGCTGCTATAATCCAAGCAATAACACCTGCAATGATGAAAGGTAAGAATGCTTTCAATACAGGTGAGTAATCACCAAGGAATACTTTAGGGATGAACAACATTTCATCAACAGCACCCATAACATTACTTGCAAATACACCAATGATAGCATTAGCAAATGGGAAAGCTATTGTAGCGATACCCATAACCGTACCTTTTCTTGTTGGGAACCATTGTCCAACCAAGATACCGATTGCAAATGTACACCACATTGTGATAAATACGTTATCCAAGAAGTAGCATGCTGCCCAAACAGGGTTTTTACCATACATTGGTATAACTGCTACAAGAATTGAGAAGATGAGACCAAGGGCTCCGATAACAAGACCCATCCATTTGATGCTCTTCATCTTTCCTACGAATGAAGCAAGTATCAACTGTAAAACAACACCTACAATCATACCCAAAGTATAAATTGTTGATACTTCCTGATTGGAAATTGCTTCACCGGCTTCCTGATCATATAAACCCGATAAAATGTTAAGTGGATAGTTCGTGAACGCTGTATATACTACAAACGCGATGAACTGGTAGACGATGAGAAGCCAACCGCGGGCTCCGAAACCGATACTTTTTTTACCTGTTTCCATACTATAAGACCTCCCTTATAAAAATAATATACACATTAGCTATACTTTAAAATTACCCACACATATATTTTAGCAATCTTGCACAGTAAAGTAAATATTAAAATTACTTTATGTGTCATAAGAAAATCTTATTATTCCAGCTCGTACAATGCTGTCTTTAGCATATTTTCGCCCTTTTTCGTCTTTTTTCCTTTGAAAAATATTTATATATTTTTAAATCTTATTTTGTTGAAAATACCCAACTATTTTTTTATGTTATCCAAGTTTGTTAAAAAATAAACAAAATTGACTTTTCTTTTTTATGCCCTTATACTTTTATTAGAAAACTATTGATAGACTTATCGCTGACGGATTATGTGAGTATACACAGTGCGGTAAGTCGCTGCGGGTATATCATCCCCCAGTTTAGCCGACCGTCTGGGCTTTAGTAAAGGAGGATGCATATGTTAAACAACAAATGGATGCGTGCAGCAGTACCTGCACTTTTGATTCATTGTTCCATCGGTACGGTATATTGTTGGTCAACCTTTAAAGAGGCAATCGCCGAACAAATAGGTATGAGCACATTTGCTGTAGGATGGGCTTTTTCTTTGGCAATTTTCTTTTTGGGTATGTCTGCCGCTTTTGCGGGACGCCTTGTAGAGCGAAATATTCACGCTTCTTCTTTAATTTCCTGTTTATGTTTCACAGCCGGAATGATAGGAACCGGTGTATTTATTAAATTCGCCACCGGTCCTCTTGCTTTAATAGGTATCTTTATTTGTTACGGCTGTATCATGGGTATCGGCCTGGGAATAGGCTACCTTACACCCGTTAAAACCTTGATGCTTTGGTTTCACAAACAAAAAGGCCTTGCAACCGGCATATCCATCATGGGATTCGGCCTTGCAAAAGCCATCGCCACACCGATAATGGAAAAATTGCAGGCAAACTTTGGTATAGCGGAAATGTTCTTTATTCTTGGAATTGTTTATTTTGCGGCAATGATGCTGGGTCACTTTCTTCTTAAGAAACCGGATGATTGGGTTGAACCCGTTGAAAGCAATTTGAAATTCAGAACAAAGAATATGTTCAAAAACAAGACATTCGTGGGCATTTGGCTTATGTTCTTTATTAACATTCATTGCGGCCTTGCCCTTATTACATATGAAAAACAAATTTTGGGAACCGCCTTTGCAACAAGCATAGCCCTTACTACGGTCATATCCGTGGTGCCAAGTATAACCGCTGCTTTCAATGCGGGAGGTAGAATCGGTTTTTCAACGATTTCGGATAAAATGAAAGACCGAAACACTGTCTATAAAATTATATTTGCAAGCTCAATTATAATTACAGCCATTGCATTATTTACATTCTCAATTTCAAACGGTGTAAAAGTTGCGGCTTTTGGTGGAATCGTAATCGCCCTTTTAATAATCGTTAATGCAGGTTACGGTGGCGGTTTTTCCACACTTCCGGCATTGCTTTCATCACGCTTCGGAATGGAAAGTATCAGTAAAATACACGGACTTGCTTTATCCGCTTGGGCAGTTGCGGGTATCACCGGCAACAACATGTCGGAAATCATCCTGTCAAACACCGGCAGAACTTACGACTACATCCTTATAGCGACTCTTATAATGTATGTGGCTGCTTTGATTATTTGTTTCAAACTGGTGGGCAATAAACAGGTCGAGAAATAATTAAACCTGCATACAGCAAACAATCAAACACATGATTGGAGACAGCATCCACTATGGATGAAGACTTAAAAAGGATATATCTTGGGAATTAATTCCTAAGACATATCCTTTTATTATTCGTATCCACAGTCAGACTGTCGTAACGGCTGTCGTTTGCACTAATATCTTTCAGAAATAGCGCCCTGGACAAATTCTTTTATTTCGTTCAAAACGATTGATTTGTCGACGATGTAGCCGTCTTTGCCCCCAAGTTTGTCCGAGTATATGGTTTTGAAGTTCTGTACCGGAGCTATTTCAAGAACTTCATTTACAAAATCATCATTAAATACATATCTGTAAAGCTCATCGATTCTTACGGGTTCAACGGCCATATTTATTTTTTTGATATTCTCTTTTAATGCCAACTGTATATGCTGCCATAAATGAGACAAATTAAAGAATTGATACAAGCCTCTGCTGTCGGTAAAGTTAAGTGCACTGAAACCAACTTCCTTAAAGATCTTTTTTAGTTCGCTGCGCTCTTCTTTTGTAAGCTTACGGCACTTTAAAAAGCCCGCTTCGCTTTGAGTATAATACTCGCTAAGCTTTGAATCCTTAGCCAACAATTCTCTGTATTTTTTTGAATTTAACACTTCGGGTATATAATTAATCATATCAAAGATAAAGTTCTTTTTAAGGTTAATTCCGTAAAGTGCCGGAAGTCTGACTATCAAATGGTCTTTAAATTCTTCCTCAACCCATTCTTCAAACTCAAGTCTGTTTTCTCCGTAAGGAAGAAGACCTCTTTTACTCATTTTAGTATTTTCATCAACATTAATCGATGATCTGTAAACATCTATAGTGGAAATAAGAACCAGCCTTTTTGGATTAATTTGCTTTATATTATTCATTGCCGTGAATATATCAAAATAATCCTTTTCGGGAAAAACGTTTGCTATGAATTTTTCCGCCCTAAGCCCGGCAAAAAACAATATATCGGGTCTTGTTCCGTAAGCTGATTTTATATTCTTAGAGTTATATACCGCGTCGAATTTTCTTGAAGCCATGAGATTTGATCCCACAAATCCCGTGTATCCAACCAATGCGCTTTTCATACCTGCCTCCTAACCTGCTATTTCACGCAGGTCTTTCAAAACTTTAGCTGTTTTTGCATCTGTTTCATCAATATTGTTGCCCGTTGCACCAATATAGAATTTAATCTTTGGTTCTGTACCCGAAGGGCGCACGCAACACCAAGCATTATCCGAAAGTTCGTAATACAAAACATCCGATTTAACAAGGTCGATTTTTGAAAGTTCTCCGCTTTTCAAATCAACCCTTTCGCTTGAATTGTAATCACGAATCGCCAATACATCAAAGTCACCCAATTTTGAAGGTTTGCTACATCTCAAAGCTTTCATCATGGACTTAATCTTTTCGATACCGTCCATTCCCTTAATTGTTACGGATTCCAAAGCTTCTCTGTAGCAACCGTATTTCTCGTATAATTTAAGCATCTGATCCCAAAGTGTGAGACCTTGCTTTTTGTAGAATGCAGCCGCCTCGCAAAGCATCATTACTGCCGCAACCGCATCTTTGTCTCTTGCATATGTACCGATTAAGCAGCCATAGCTTTCTTCAAGACCGAATACATACTCATTGCAACCCGTTTTTTCAAAATGAAGAATTCTCTCGCCTATGTATTTAAAGCCTGTAAGAACTTCAACGAGTTCAACACCGTACTCTTTTGCAATGGCATCGGCCAAATTTGTGGTTACGATTGTTTTAACCAAAGCTCCGTTTTTTGGAAGAGTTCCTTTTGCTTTTCTTTGGCTCAAAATATATTCGGCAATTATCATACCGGACATGTTGCCCGTAAAGCTAACATATTCGCCTGTTTTCGTATCTTTTGCGTAAACACCCAAACGATCCGCATCCGGGTCTGTTGCAAGAATTACATCCGCATCTATTTCTTTTGCCTTTTTAAGAGCAAGCTCGAAGGCCTTTGGATCTTCAGGGTTAGGATAACCTACTGTCGGGAAGTTGCCATCCGGCGTTGCTTGTTCTTCCACAACATTTACATTTTCGAAACCAAGTTCCGACAAAATCCTCTTAACCGGCATAAGTCCCGTGCCATGAAGCGGTGTATAAACAATTTTAAGATTCTTACACTCATCTTTAAGCTCTTTTGCGTTTAAACTTGCGGCTTTTACGGTTTCTATATATGCATCGTCGATTTCTTTATCGATATATTCAAGAAGCCCTTTATTCTTTGCTTCGCTTTCATCCATAGTCTTTGCATTGGAATAGTCGCCAACCGCATTAACTTCATCTATTACTTCTTTGTCTCTCGGGAATGATACCTGTGCGCCGTCTTCCCAATAAGCCTTATAGCCGTTGTATTCCGGTGGGTTATGACTTGCTGTAATTACAACGCCGGCGATACATCCAAGCTTTCTTACGGCAAATGAAAGCTCCGGTGTCGGACGAAGGCTGGTAAATACATAAGCCTTAATGTTATTTGCCGCAAAAGTAAGAGCTGTCTCAAGAGCAAACTCAGGAGACATACGTCTTGAATCGTATGCTATTACAACTTTTGCATCCTTTTTTCCTTGTTTGTTAATGTAATTGGCAAGTCCTTGGCTTGCTTTTCTGACCGTATAGATATTAAGACGGTTTGTACCTGCGCCCAGCTGTCCGCGAAGTCCGCCGGTACCAAACTCAAGATCTTTGTAGAATCTTTCCTTTATTTCTTTATCATCCGTAAGAGCTTTAAGCTCGTTTCTTGTTGCTTCGTCAAAGAAAGAATTTTCACACCACTGCTTGTATTTTTCTAAGTATAATTCTCCCATCTTCCCATTCTCCTTTTTTAATCTAATAAAATCATCGAAAATGCGCCGCTTAGGCCTTTCGTGATTATATGCAAAAATATAAAGGTGCATGTTACCACGCACCTTTTATTTTATCATATTTATTTGCTTTTTACAAACGAATT
>CACZQX010000015.1 GCA_902783445.1 uncultured Lachnospiraceae bacterium | reverse complement strand
GATTCTCATTATCATTGTTGTTGCCATTATGGTTATCATAATGGATTACACAAAATTGGGATACAATTGGAAGGCTCTTCAAACAGGACAAAAAATCGCGACGGATGTTGGTATCAACGAAAAGAAAAACGCCCTTATTTGCTATATCATCGCAGGTGTTTTACTTGGCGTTGCGGGATGCGTATTTATAAGTAAATACGGAATCGTGGATCCGGAAACGGGACTTTCAAGTTCCTCATACTTTATGACGGCATTCCTTCCATTGTTTATCGGAGGAGTTATCGAAAAATATTCATCGAAGCCAATCGGTATCTTTATCGGTGCCATCACTCAGGCCTTTATTACATCGGGTCTTACATGGCTTGGATGCTCATCATCCATTATAACCGTTTTAAACGGCGTAATAGTAATGGCGTTCCTTATCTATTCTTCAAACAGCTATGTTTTGGTTGAACAGAAGATGTTTAAGGAAAAACTTGAAAAATTAAAAGCAAAAAGATTAGAAAAGCAAAGCGGTAGGAGCTAAGCGCCTCTTTGCAACCCTCTTTAGAATTTTTAGGAGAATAAACTGAAATGAACATCAAAAGTATTGATGTTAACGGACGAATCAACCCAATAGGGATAGATGATACAAAACCTGTTTTTCACTTTACGGCAGAGTGCGAAAAAGGAGAAATACTTTCAGCCTTAAGAATAGTGGTAAAAAAAGGCGGGGAGATAGTCTGGGACACGGGAAAGAAGAATTATGAAGGAAATAATTTCATAAAGTATGCGGGAAAGACTCTCGAACCAAAAAGCAAATACAGCGTTGCTTTGGAAATATGGGAAGAAGAGGATGAGCGTCCTGCATCAAAAGTTGTGACTTCCTTCGAAAGCGCTTTTTTGGGAAGCGCTTGGATGGCTAAATGGATTGAGCCAAAACAAGAAAATGCCATTTCCGAAAAAGAGATTTCTTTTGAAGATATGATATCGGGAAATTTGGATTTTGGCGGTGGCGAAGCAAGGCTTAGAAGGCCCAAGCTGATTAAGAAAAAATTTTTTATAGAAAACGATATTGTTTGCGCAAGAATCTACGCAAGCGCACATGGCGTTTATAAGATTAAATGCAACGGAGAAGAAATTTCTCAAAGAAGACTTGCGCCGGAAACATCGGCGTATAAAAAACAGCTTTATTATCAAACTTACCTTGCGGAAAGTTTCCTTAAAAAAGGCGAAAACGAGTTGGAAATATATCTTGCGGACGGCTGGTGGATCGGTCGCGTCGGCTTGTCGGGAGACAGCTGTAACTATGGCGACAGGCTTGCTTTTATAATGCAGCTTGAATTGACATATGCCGACGGAAGCAAGGAAATAATAGCATCCGACGATTCTTTTGTATCCAATGATTGCAAGATAGAATATTCGGATTTGTTTATAGGTGAAAAGTGGGATAACACATTTGAGCCGGATAAAGAAGATGAAAATGTGGAGATTGCGGACTTTGACATGTCCAATTTGGAAGCTCAGCCAACAGACCCCATAGTTCCCATTTGCGAATTGGAAACAAAGGAAATCTTTTACGATAATCGAGGAGATTTGATTCTTGATTTCGGAAAAGTATTTGCGGGTGTTTTAAGAATCGAAATCAAGGCAAATTCAGGCGATGCTGTAACTTTCGAGCATTCGGAAGTTTTGGATAAAGACGGCAATTTTATAAATAATATTTTGGGAAGAAACAAAGACCAAAAAGATGTGCTTGTTTGCAAAGAAGGCACACAAGTCTTTGAGCCGGCTTTTACTTATCACGGATTCAGATATGTAAGAGTAAAAGGAATATCAAAGGAAAATATCATATCCGCTAAGGGAATTATGATAACCAGCGCCATGGTGGTAAGCGGAACTTTTTCTTGCGATAACGAAGATATAAATCAATTGCAAAGAAATATCGCAACAAGCGCTGCGTCCAATTTTATTTCCATTCCGACGGATTGCCCTCAAAGAGAGAAAATGGGTTGGACCGGAGATATACAGGTTTTTGCAAAAACCGGATCTTTCCTTTTTGATCTCAGGGCATTTTTATCCGCATGGCTTAAAAATCTTCGCCTTGAGCAATATGAGTCCGGTGAGGTACCTATAATTATTCCGAACTTGCCAAAACAAGAGAAAACGCAAATGATGATGAGCGGTTGCAACTCTTCCGCAGGCTGGTCGGATGCATGTATACTTGTGCCTTGCTATCTCTACAACATTTACGGTGATATAGAGATTTTAAAAGAAAATTTTGATGCCATGAAGCTTTGGCTTTCTTATGTGGAAAATAAATGCAATGAAAAGAAAGACAATAAGTTTTTGTGGGATAATCAATTCCATTTTGGGGATTGGCTTATACCGTCTCTTAGGGAACTTCCCGACGGAGTTGCCATAGGTACAAAAGAGACATCGGCCATTGTGGGAAGCGCATTTTACGCAATCAGCACCGAGGCTTTTATAAATGTATGCAAAGTCCTTAAGGACAATTCTTATGATATTTCGGACGAATATATAAAAAGCAAAGAAGAGCTTCTTGAAAACATAAGAAATGCCATTGCAAAAGAATATGTCAAAGAAGACGGAAGCGTGGGAGATTCAAAACTCCAGGGTTTATATGTAATGGTCCTTAAAAGCGGTGCGGTTTCCGGCAAGCTTAAAGAAAAGCTTGTAAAAAAACTGGTTGACATAATTAAGGAAGACGGCTTTGTTTTAAATACGGGTTTTTCCTCCGTTTCATATCTTTTGGATATTTTATACGAAAACGGTGAAAAGGAGGCTGCCTATAAATTGTTGTTTCAAAAAAAGGCGCCATCATGGCTATATATGGTTGAAAAGGGTGCGACAAGCATCTGGGAAAACTGGTGTGCCATAAAGCCGGACGGTGAGGTTACAAACTCCTCGTATAACCATTATGCCTTCGGCTGTGTGGGCGACTTTATTTATCGCCATATAGGCGGTATTATCCCGATGGGTGCGGGATATAAAAAAGTTCTTTTGAAACCTGACTATGACATAGGTATCAACAGTGCTGACTCGAACTTTAAGACTTCTTTCGGAAACTTGAAATTTTCTTGGAAATTAAAAGATAACTCCTTGGAGATTGCCGGCGAGATACCGCCGGGAATCGAAGCAAATGCTGAAATCTGCAATAAAATAATAAAGCTAACCCCGGGCAGATTTAAAGAAAAAATTGAATTAATAAAATAGTTTAAATGTAGTAAAAGAGGAAAGCATGATGATTGATTACAAAGCTAAACCATTTTATCTGGATGATGAAGATATTCTTTGGCTTGAAGAGACTTTCGAGTCTATGGATATGGAAGAAAAAATAGGGCAGCTTTTTTGCCCTATTGAATTTTCAACGGATGAAAATGTTTTAAAAGAACTTGTTGAAACGAAACATATAGGCGGCGTCCTTTTCAGAGAAGGAAAGGCCGCGGAAATTCTTGGTGCACACAACTGTCTGCAAGAGTATTCAAAGATACCTTTATTAACTGCCTCCAATTTAGAGATGGGTGGTGTAGGCTCAGCTCTCGAAGGAACATATTACGGCAGACAAATGTTGATTTCTGCGACAAACGATACAAACAAAGCTTATGAGCTTGGTAAAGTATCTTGCACTGAGGGAAAGGCAGTGGGAGTTAACTGGTCTTTTGCTCCTATTGTCGATATTGACAGGAATTTCCACAATCCTATCACAAATGTGCGCACCTTCGGGGATGACCCCAAAAAAGTGCGCGCCATGGCAGGTGCATACCTTAAAGCAGCGGATGAAGAAAACGTTGCGGCATGCATCAAGCATTTCCCGGGAGACGGAATTGACGAGAGAGATCACCACCTCTTAACAAGCGTCAATTCTTTGTCAACCGAGGAATGGGATAAATCATTCGGATATGTTTACAAAAAATTAATGGAAGACGGTGCAAAGACTTTAATGGTAGGTCATATTGCATTGCCTGCTTATGAAGATTATTACAACGAAAAAGAAGGCATAAAAGCGGATGAAGTGAAGGTTATTCCGGCATCCTTATCTAAAAATATTTTACAGAAGCTTATAAGACAAAAGCTTGGATTTAACGGTCTTATTACAACGGATGCAACGCCTATGGTGGGCTTTGGATGCGCCATGGAAAGAGAAAAAGCCATTCCTTTGGCAATCGAAAACGGTTGTGATATGATTTTATTTACAAAGGATAGCGATGAAGACTTCGCCTTTATGAGAAAAGGCGTTGAGAGTGGGCTGCTTTCAAGCAAGCGTCTGGATGAAGCGGTTAAAAGAATTCTTGCAACAAAGGCATCGCTTGGTTTACATAAAGACAAGGCAGAGGGCAGACTCATTAAAGATGAAGCGGGCCTTAAAATCCTAAGAAATCCCGACTTTGTTAAGATGGCAAAAGCCTGCGCCGACGAAGGCGTAACTTTGGTTAAGGATACGCAAAATCTTTTGCCTATAAGTCCTTCAAAGACAAAACGCGTTCTTCTTGAAATAATGGGAGACTTCCCATCAAATGACAGAGTATGTGCTTCATTTAAAGTCTTGCTTGAAAAAGAAGGATTTGATGTGATAATCTATGAGAAGGAAGTTTTGACGGAAAAAGGCATAGCCTTTGACAATATCGGTCAATTTAAGGAAAAATACGATTTGGTTATTTATATAGGCAACATAGAAACCGCATCAAACAAAACGGTGTCAAGACTTAATTGGCATACCGTATTCGGCCTGGGCAACAATATGCCTTGGTTCGTTTGCGAGGTTCCCACAATGTTTATAAGTGTGGGAAATCCATATCATCTTCTTGATGCGCCGATGGTAAAGACTTATATAAACGGATATTGCAATTCCGAGTATGTTATAGATGCAATCGTTGAAAAAATAATGGGAAAATCCGAATTTAAAGGAACAAGCCCTATCGATCCATTTTGCGGAAAATGGGATACTAAGCAGTAAGGAGACAGCATGTTAAAAACTCTTTTTAATGACAATTGGAAATTTTGGGAAGAAAAGGATTCTTTCGCATTGGTATGGTCTGTGCCGGAAGATGCAATGGATGTGACATTGCCTCATGACGCAATGTTAATTAAAGAAAAATGCGAAAACAGCTTAAATGGCAATAATACGGGCTTCAGAGACGGGGGAACTTATACTTATTTAAAAAACTTCCGTGTTGAAAAAGAGGATATTGATAAAACTTTTATGCTCTTGTTTGAGGGCGTTTACGAAAAAAGCACCGTTTATATTAACGGTCAAGCGGCAAAACAGTGTATCTACGGATATACTGCTTTTTGCGTTGAACTTAACGACTATTTGAATTTCGGCGAAGATAACGAAATAAGAGTAAGCGTACATAACGCAGGTATGCCAAATTCCAGATGGTATTCGGGATCGGGCATTTACAGAGATGTATATTTGCTAAAATCCTCCGGGACTTTTATAGAATACGGCAGCAACTTTGTAACTACAGACCATGCGGATAATGATTATGCCCTTTTAAATCTTAATGCAAGCATAAAAAATAGGCTTCCTCAAAGGAAAAATTTGGTTCTTCAAAGTCAAGTTTTTGACATGGAAGGAAAGCTTGTTTACGTGGGTAAAAGACCTTTATGTCTGTTCGCCGGAGAAAAGGAAGTTTGCTCATATAAGATTACAATAGACAATCCGAAGCTTTGGAGCGATGAAGATCCGTATTTGTACACGATTAAGCATTCCATAATCGATAAAGAAGAAGTTTTGGATACTGATGAGTGCAGATTCGGTATAAGAGTCCTTGGCCTTGACAGAAAAAAAGGACTTAGCGTTAACTCAAAAAGCATCAAATTAAGAGGTGCTTGCATTCACCACGATAACGGACTTTTGGGTGCGGCAAGCTTATATGAAGCGGAATACAGAAAAATAGAAAAGATGAAAAAGGCTGGCTTTAATGCCATAAGATCCGCACATAATCCCGCATCACCGGCTCTTTTAAGGGCTTGCGACGAGCTGGGAGTCTATGTTATGGATGAGGCCTTTGACATGTGGAGCAGATGCAAAAACGAAAATGATTATGCCATAAATTTTGATAGTTCATGGCGTTTTGATGTGGAAGCTATGGTAAAAAAAGACCGCCCACATCCAAGCGTTATTATGTATTCCGTGGGGAATGAGATACCTGAAATCGGAAATGACAAAGGTGCAAAACTTTGCAAGGAAATATCGGATTATATAAAGAGTCTTGATGACAGTAGATTTACCCTTGCAAGTATAAACGGAGTTTTTGCCGCCGGTGATTGCATCGGAAAGATTATGGCAGATATTCATACCCAAGGCGATACAAGCGGAAATGTTAACGATTTTATGACGCTTCTTGATAAACATATGGGAGAGGTTGTCAATCATAAAGAAATTTCGGATCGTTTGGACAAAGCTTGTGCATTTACGGATATTGCGGGATATAACTATATGGCTCCTCGCTATGAAAATGATTTAAAAAACCATCCCGACAGAATAATTGTTGGAAGCGAAACCTATCCGCCGGCTATTGCAAAAGAATGGAAGCTGATAAGTAACTTGCCTAATGTTATAGGAGATTTTACCTGGACAGGTTGGGACTATATCGGGGAAGCCGGCGTTGGGGTGACCGGTTACAAGCCGGGTGAGGGAGGATTTGCATCTTCCTATCCGGTACAGCTGGCTTACGTAGGGGACTTTGACATTACGGGCTTTAGAAGACCTGCTTCTTATTTTAGAGAAATTGCTTACGGCTTTAGGAAAAATCCTTATATAGTTACGCAAAATCCTTACAGGTACGGACAAAAAGCCTTTACAACTCCTTGGATTATTTCCGATTCCATCGAAAGTTGGACATATCCGGATATGGAAGGAAAGCCGATTGTTGTTGAAGTTTATTCGGCAGGCGATGAGGCAGAACTTTTTGTAAATGATAAAAGTCTTGGAAGAGAAAAGCTAAAGGACTGTATAGCAAGATTTGATTGCATTTACAATCCGGGAACTTTAAAAGTCATTTCTTACGAAAACGGCAAAATAATAGGCGAAAGCCTGCTTAAGACGGCCAAAGAAAGCAGCTTAAAGGCAAATCTTTCATATACAAAGGGAAATTTAAGCTACATTGATATTATAAATTCCGACGAAGATGGAGTGATTGATACATTCAGCCACGTTAAAATCAAATTAACTGTTGAAGGCGCCCTTGAATACAGAGTGGGATCGGCAAATTATGCTCCGAACTATAATTATATCGGAGACGAAACGGATTTGTATTTGGGAAGAGGGCAGCTGATAATAAGGAAGAAGGATGAAAAGGATAAAGCAGTTATTAAGATTAAATCGGATAATGAAGAAATAACAATTACTATTTAGTTTTTCTCTTAATCTTTAGATTGTCTTCATTTAGTTATCACATTTAAAATATAATATAGGTCTAACGATAAAGCGTATCATTTAATTATGATATGCTTTATCTTTATATAGATTATTTTGAAAAAAAGAAACTTAATGTGATATTTATTAAATGAAAGGATAATGGCTATGAGAAAAATATTTAAGAATAAATTAAAAATCTTTCTTGTGCTTGCACTTGCGCTGGCGATGATGATGTCTCTTGCGGCATGTAATAATTCAAATTCGTCAAGCACAAGCACACAGGCGGATACAAGTTACACAAGTATAGATATAGAAGATGATATTGAATTTCCGACAGAGCCGGTTGTGGGAACATATAACGGAAATGTGGATGCAACAATAACTTTGTCGGGAGATAGTGCAAGTGTGGATAATGCGGACGGCGTTACAATAGATGGCAGTACAATTACCATTACAAAAGCCGGAAGCTATCTCTTTACGGGTACACTTGATGACGGTCAGATTGTAGTTGATACTGCTGACGAATCAAAAGTTGAAATCATCTTAAACGGTGCCAAGATTACAAATGACGACAATGCAGCGATTTATGTAGTTTCAAGTCCTAAAAAGACACATATTATTTCGGCAACGGATTCGGTAAACATAGTAGAAGACGGCGAAACATACAATGTGGATGAGGCCGACACGGACGCTCCATCGGCGGCAATCTACAGTATGGACGATTTGGAACTTGAAGGCGAAGGCGCGATTTATGTAACGGGCAATTATAACAAGGGCATTATGAGCAAAGACGATTTGGAAGTAAGCTCGGGAGAAGTTTACATAAAATCTATCGATGACGGTATAAGAGGAAAAGATTCCGTTACAATCACAGACGGCCTCGTATATGTAGTTGCAGGCGGTGACGGTATCAGAACAAGTAACGAAGACGATGCTACAAAAGGATATATCGAAATAAGCGGCGGTACAATTTACGTAAATGCGGCACTTGATGCTATTCAGGCCATTACGGACCTTAACATTACAGGCGGCGCCTTTGATATTACAAGCGGCGGCGGAAGTGAAAATGCTTCTACAAGTTCCGACAGCTGGGGCGATTGGGGCAATATGTCCGGTGAAAACTTCCAAGGCGGCCCGGGCGGCGGCCGTATGCAGGGACAGGATCAGCCGGGCGGACAGATGCAAAGACCGGAAAACTTTAACTCCGCAAATGATGTAACAACCACGTCGGAAACAGCTACTCTTGAAGCAAATGAAGTAAGTGAAGTTACGGCGAATGAAACAACGACAATAACTGCTCAAACTACGGATACAACAAGTGCAAAAGGCATCAAAGCCGGTAATTCGATTAATATTTCGGGCGGCACATTTACATTTGATACATCGGATGATGCAATCCATACAAACGGCAATCTTAGCATAAGCGGAGGCACATTCGAAATTGCTTCCGGTGATGACGGAATGCATGCTGACGGCGACATTACAATAAATGCGGGAACAATTAACATTACAAAAGCTTACGAAGGCATCGAAGCATCAAATATTACGGTTAATGACGGAACAATTTCCACAGTTACAAGCGATGACGGCTTTAATATCTCCGGCGGTGCCGATCAGTCATCAACAACAAACAGAGCGGGTGCGGGTAACTTTAATGTTACAAACGGAGTCCTTGAAATAAACGGCGGTGTTATAAACGTAGAATCTACCGGTGACGGACTGGATTCCAACGGAAGCATTGTTATTAACGGTGGATTGATTACCGTAAGCGGACCTGAAAATAACGATAACTCAGCTATCGACTTTGAAACATCATGTACGGTTAAAGGCGGACTTTTACTTGCATCAAGCGGACAGGGAATGATGATGGGCGAAGGAAGCGTATGCGGCTCCGGCGTAGGCGTTATTACATATTCCGGCAGCAAGATTAGTGCAGGCAGCGTTATTACGGTTAAAGATTCAAGCGGAAACGAAGTTGCAAGCTTTACATCCGTAAACGGCGGTTCGCTTATTATCGTAGCGGGAGCTGATATAGAAAGCGGCAGCAGTTATACATTAACTGCAGGAAATACAAGCCTTGGAAG
>CACZQX010000014.1 GCA_902783445.1 uncultured Lachnospiraceae bacterium | reverse complement strand
ATTTTTATTTTCCATTAAATGTACATTCTTATAGTATCATTTACAACAGTAACAGATTTAGAGAAAAACGAGCAGGTGTGGCCCGTTTTCCTCGAACTAACCCAAGACATAGGACACAAGCTCCGTGTTCATCAAAAGTGTGCGGATGGAGTTGCTATTCACATACGAGATAACACGCTTTTCTCAAAACAATGGCAAATGAAATTGGATATGCCTACACAATCCCCAATGCTCATAGCCAAGACTGCTTTCAGTCTGTTTGAGAAAAGGTATGATTGGAGAAATCCAATTCGTTCTGTCACCATTCAAGCAATCAATTTAGTGCCACAAGACACGCCCCGACAGATTGATTTGTTTACCAATGTTGAGAGAATTGAGAAATTGGAAAAGCTCGATTTATGTATTGAAACGATCCGACAGCGGTTCGGCAAGGACAGCATTAAAAATGCAGTTCTCTGTCAAAATTTAAGGTTGCCACCTGAAAAGGCAGAACTCACAATGCCGACCGGAATGTTGAGTTAGGAGGTTGTGATGAACAGCATCGTTCTATCGGATAAACACGTTCCTTGCGGTTATATGGGAATACTCGGTTGCAACGGGTATGAGAAAACAGATAACATTATCTGCTTAACCGCAAACGGAGATAATAACTTTTTGAATGAAGGAATTGTAGAGGGTTCGATCTTGTTTATTGAAACAAGCGGAAAGTTCCAAGAAGGACTGCTCAATGTATTCAAGTATAAGTCGAATAGTTCGCCCCAATACATACTTTCAAGAAATAAAGTCGCAGGAGCTACTTTCGTTGGTAAAGTGCTTATGGCGATAATTCAATATTGATAGGAGAACAAGACAATGGAAGATCGTAGAAAAGTATATGTAGAGGTAAGAGCAAGACACCTGATTGACGGTACTTGCCGACCTGAGAGTATAAAATTTGAAAATGACGAGGTTTATGAAATTGACAGAGTAAAGCAATGTTGCCGAGCTGCTTCTACGAAAGTCGGTGGTACAGGACTTCGTTATACCGTAATGATTTGCGGTCAGGAAACTTATCTTTTTGATGAGGAAAACGGAAAATGGTTCGTTGAGGGTAAAAGCAGAGTTGCCACGTAAGACACTCCCATTACTCTGTTTTTACAGAACCTCAATGTGTACGGCAAGTAACTTGATGAGGTGATGTAATTGAAAAATGATGTATGGACTCCGATCCCGATGTATTGCTCAAATTGTGGGCATCTCAATTACGGTTATCGGAATGATGAAGGCAAAATAAAGTACGAATGCAAAAAATGCAAGGTTGTTGCAGTACGAACTCAAAAAGGTCGCAGACACGACCGGATTGATATTTATGCCCCCGTAGGGCAAGTGCGTTATGAAACGTAACTGTATTAAATACTATAACTGAATACGGCGACACGACGGTAAGGTTGAGGTGAAACAGACTGCATAATTCCTTATCAGGTCAGTTGCTTTGAAAATACTATCGGTACGTTATACCAAATCTGCTAAACGCTAATATGAGAGGCTGCCGACAAGACAGATAGCCATAGGCTAATTCTGTCTTGCCGGTGGCTTTTTCATTTGGCAGACAAACAAAGAGCTTCCGGCTGAGAAATCAGAAAGGAAGCTCTTTTTATGTACTTATTTAGCGGTTGGCTTTGTTTTCTTGCCAAATATCCCTGATCTCCACAGATTTTGAAAATCAACAAAATTCAAAATTTAAGGAGATTAAGGAATGAATAATACGATTATTTCTGCTCTTGATGAGCAATTTAAAAAGGATTGTAAAGTTATCAATCTTAAATACGAGTATCCCGGATTTACGGGGATTGAGCAGTGGGCAATCATTACGGATTTGTCAGAAGATGAAGTTTCTACAAAATACGCCGAACAAGTTGCACCATATTGTCCGTACATTATCTTAACATCTTCGTTTGGTGTAGTACGTGACATATACCGTAGAAACGAAAAGAAGCATCAAATGAGAGCTTCTCGAAGTGTTGATGCATTTAATTATGATGATGAACTGATTACATCTTTCCATCACGAGTTGATTGAGGTTTCGACAGAAGATTTGTTGTGTCAAAATCTTGAGATTTCAAGACTTCGTGATGCAATTACTAAGTTACAACCTAAGCAAAAAGAGCGATTAATAAAGTTCTTTTTCTACGGAAAAAGCGCTCGAACAATAGCTGCTGAAGAAGGAGTTGCATATAGTGTGGTTGATAAATCTATTGCTTGTGCAATAAAAAATTTGAAAAAATTTATGGATTAGGGTGTGCATTTGACCTCTCTCAGTGGGAATTAGTGAAGGGGTTGTTCAATTCCGGATACGTTCAAACCCCTTCCACTAATAATGGAAGATGAGGTTAATCCTATGAAAAATGCAAACATAACTAACGTAAAATGGGGCGAGATTTATCTTTGTGATCTCGGAAGCAATAAAGGTTCTGTTCAGTCGGGCAAAAGACCTGTGCTTGTTCTTCAAAATAATATTGGAAACAATAATGGTCCAACTACTGTTGTTGCAACTATCTCAAGCGTTTTGAAAAAACTAAATCAACCCACACATATTTTACTTGATACATCTTGCGGATTAAGAGAGGACTCTATTGTAATGCTCGAACAGATCCGAACTGTTGATAAGGAAAAAGAATTGCTTGAATACATCGGTGAAGTTCGTGATGAAAAAACCATATATGCGATTAAGCAAGGTATTTTAATCGAATTTGGACTGATAAAAAGACCGCAACCAAGACGAACCGGATTGATTCTAACTCTATGCCCTAAATGCAGTGGATTGTCAACACTTTTTTAGACAACTTTTTTAAGGTTATTTTTCCGATATTGTACTGGTGTTTGATAACCAAGTGAAGAATGT
>CACZQX010000013.1 GCA_902783445.1 uncultured Lachnospiraceae bacterium | reverse complement strand
GGAAGCGTCTTTCCTTCATATCTTTTGACAACTTGGGAAGAAATATTTTGAACTTCGCTTAAAAGTCTGTCAAAACGAGATTTAACCACATCTTCCGGAATTTGATTTTCCATTTTTGCTGCGGGAGTTCCGCTTCTTTTTGAATAAATAAAAGTAAAAGCGCTGTCGAATTTAACTTTTCTTACCACATCTATCGTTTCTTCGAAATCTTCTTCTGTCTCACCCGGAAATCCCACAATAATGTCGGTTGTAAGGGCTATATCCGGATTTGCCGTCTTGATTTTTTCAACCAATGTAAGATAATCTTCTTTTGTATAACGGCGATTCATATCTTTTAAGATTTTCGAACTGCCGGATTGCAAAGGAAGATGCAAATGATTACATACTTTGTTTGAATTTTTAAGAACCTCTATAAGCTCATCCGACAAATCTTTTGGATGAGAAGTCATAAATCTGATTCTTTCGATGCCCTCTATTTTTTCCGCTTCTTTTAGCAAAGCCGCAAAGCTGATGGGCTCCTCCAATGTTTTACCGTAGGAATTAACGTTTTGTCCCAAAAGCATTATTTCTTTAACGCCGTCGGCAGCCAAATCTTTAATCTCGTTTAAAATATCTTCGGCTTTTCTGCTTCTTTCACGTCCTCTAACATAAGGTACCTTGCAATAGCTGCAAAAATTGTTGCAACCAAACATAATATTAACGCCGGCTTTAAAAGAATATTTGCGGTGTTGCGGTAAATCTTCCACAATCATTGTCGCTTCGTCAAAAACATCAATTACTCGTTTTTGAGAAGAAAGCCTGTCGTAAACAAGTTCCGCAAGCTTGTAAATGTTGTGAGTACCAAAAACAATATCCACATAAGGATAGCTTTGTCTTATTTTTTCTCTTACTTCTTCTTCCTGCATCATGCATCCGCAAACGGCTATAAGCATTTCGGGATTCTTTTTCTTCTTTGTCTTTAAAACGCCCAAACGTCCGTAAACTTTAAGATTGGCGTTTTCTCTTACGGTACAGGTGTTGTAAAGAACAAAATCCGCATCTTCGCCGTCTGTGGCCACATATCCTATTTCTTCCAAAATGCCGGCAAACTTTTCGGAATCCTTTGCATTCATCTGACAACCGAAAGTCTGTATAAAATAAGTTAAGGCACGCCCCTTTTCGGATGCGCGCTCTTTAACTATTTCACCGGCTTTTTTCATATAATCAAATTGTTTTTCTTTTTCGGAATTCATTATTTTCTTACTTGTCCTTCTCCATAAATTATATATTTTGAAGTTGTTAATTCATTAAGACCCATAGGTCCTCTTGCGTGAAGTTTTTGAGTACTGATGCCAATTTCGGCGCCAAAGCCAAATTCAAAACCATCCGTAAAACGAGTGGATGCATTGACATAAACCGCAGCCGCATCAATCTCGTTTAAAAATTTATTGGCATTTGAATAATCTTTGGTAATAATTGCTTCACTGTGTTTTGTGTTATGAGTGTTGATATGCTCGATTGCTTCTTCGATTGAATCAACGCTTTTTACGGAAATGATGTAATCCAAATATTCCGTATAAAAATCTTCTTCCGTTGCCGCTTTAAGTTCCGGCATAACCTTCAAAGCTTCTTCATCGCAACGAATCTCAACATTTTTTTCTTTGAGCTTTGCTGCGATTTTAGGAAGAGCTTCAGCCAAAACCTTTTTATGAATAACCAAAGATTCGCAAGCGTTACATACGCCGATTCTTTGAGTTTTTGCATTATATATAATATTTACGGCCATATCGATATCGGCAAATTCATCAACATAAACATGGCAATTTCCCGATCCGGTTTCTATTACAGGTACCGTGGATTCTTCCACCGTTGTCTTAATAAGACGGGCACTGCCTCTCGGAATAAGCACATCAACATATTTGTTCATTTTCATGAACTGTTTTGTAATCTCTCTGTCTGTGGATTCGATAAGTTGAATGCTGTTTTCGTTAAGATTTAAAGATTTTAAGGCATCTTTAATAACTTCAACGATTTTTTTGTTTGAATTAATGGCATCGCTTCCGCCTTTTAAAATACAAGCATTTCCGGATTTAAAGCAAAGTCCGAATGCATCGGCGGTTACGTTAGGTCTGGCCTCGTAAATAATACCGATAACACCGAGTGGTACACGTTTTTTACCGATCATAAGCCCACCGGCTGTCTTCTTCATAGACAATACCTCGCCGATCGGATCCGGCAAAGAAATAAGTTGCATAAGCCCTTCGGCCATACCCTCTATTCTTTCTTTAGTCAGTAAAAGACGATCGATTAATGCGGAAGACATACCGTTTTTCTTGGCATTTTCCACATCTTCTTCGTTTGCTTTTATTATTTCGTCGGCTCTGTTAACAAGAGCGTCCGCAGTAGCCTTTAATGCATCGTTTTTTACCGTAACGTTTAAAATTGCAAGTTCTCTTTCTGCTTTTACCGCATTTTCTCCAAGTTTTATCAACATTTCATCCATATAAAAATCCTCGCTTTATTTCAAATTGAAAAGTTATTTGTCATGTTTTTTACGAATGCTTTTTAAATCTATTACGCTGCCATCGGGGTTTTGAATTTTAACCCTGTCAAGCTGACCTCTTAAATTGTTGTGAAACTCTTTAACATATTCTTTTCTAAGCTTGTCCTGCTCTTTCTTTTCCTCATCGGTCAAGCCCGATTCTCTTTGCTTTTTCGCAAGTTCGTTTATTCTTATCAGTCTCTCTTCGTTTCCCATTTTTTCTTCTTTCATCAATAAATTTTTGAACTATTATATCTTACAACAATAAGAAAAATTAGTCATTATATTTCGGCTTATATTTTTCAAAAATTTTTTCAAAAACCTTTATTCCGTCAACAGCCGCAGATACAATGCCTCCGGCATATCCGGCTCCTTCTCCGCAAGGATATACATTTGATATATTCGATGTTAAATCTTCGTTTCTTAAAATTCTGACCGGAGATGAGGTTCTGCTTTCCACTGCGCTCAAAAGCGCATCATCCATATTAAATCCTTTGATTTGCTTTGAAAAATTCTCGATGCCCTCTATTAAAGAATCGCAAATAAATGGGGGTAGTATTTCATTTAAATCATTCAATTCATACTCGCCTTTTATTTGCGGAGTTACGCTTTTTAATTCTTTTGATTTAACTTTATTTTTAAAATCAGCGTACAGCTGAAGAGGAATTTTTCCCTTTGCTGCATTATATGCATTTTTTTCAAGATTCATTTGAAAATACATTCCGCATAAAGGATCTTCGTTATTTTCAAAATCATCCGGTGTAACCGATGTAATAATGGCACTGTTGGCATTTTGTCCGTCTCTTTTGCTGTAACTCATGCCGTTAACGCATAAATATCCTTCTTCGCTTGATGAATTAACAACAAATCCGCCGGGACACATGCAAAAAGAATACACGGCACGTCCGGATTTAGGACTGTAAGTAACTTTGTAATCCGCTGTGGGAAGAAGTTTGTAAGAATCGCCGTATTGGCTTTTTGAAATAAACTCCTGGGGATGTTCCATCCTAAGTCCCACGGCAAATGCTTTGGCTTCCATGGTAAAATTCTTGGATTTAAGCATTTTAAAAGTGTTTCTTGAGCTGTGACCGATGGCAAGTATTAAAATATTGCTTTCAAGACTGAATTTTTCATTGCTTACAAGATTTTCAAAATAGCAAGTTGAAACAATTCCCTCACAAATATCCATATCGATAAATCTTGTATTGAATAAGACTTCTCCGCCTTTTTGAATTATTTCGTTTCTTATGTTTTTAACCACATTTTTTAAAACATCCGTGCCGATATGAGGTTTATTGATATATTTGATTTCCTCGCAAGCTCCGTTTTCGGCAAATATTTCCAAAACTTTCTTAATACGACCGCTTTTATCTTTGATTTGAGTATTAAGCTTGCCATCAGAAAATGTGCCTGCGCCACCCTCTCCGAATTGAACATTGGAAAAAGGATTTAATTTTTCGCCCTGCCAAAAGGCATTTACGCTTTTTTCTCTGTTTTCAACCGCTTCCCCTTGCTCGATAATCAAGGGTTTAAAGCCTGCTCTTGCAAGCATAAGACCACAAAAAAGGCCTGCGGGACCGGAACCTACAATAATGGGTCTTGCTTTTAAATCTTCATTTCCGGCTTTTGG
>CACZQX010000012.1 GCA_902783445.1 uncultured Lachnospiraceae bacterium | reverse complement strand
GATATTTGGCTGGACTTGAAGCTTATAGCCGGGGAGAATGAACGAAGGTATACGTATCAAGGTTTCAGAAGCTTCATGGTAGGGCATGTTTGCTTCATAATAGCTATAATGTCAACTTTTGGCGGCTTTGAAAAACCGATGTTCCCTATATGTGCCATAATTCTTGGAATTGTTATAGGCTTGCTTATTATTGTAATAGGGGAAAAAACGGGCCTTGATTTCGGAGAATACAAGCTGATAAGTTCCGTATACAGCTGCTTGGTATTCTTTATGGCATTCCTGGCGGGCGCCTATACATTGCAAAACGGCTTTTCGAGTATTTCGTCACTTTTGATTTTCATAGCCGGCATACTCTTTGCAATATCGGATATTGTTTTGAGTCAAATGTATTTCGGAAAAAATAACGATACAAAGGCAAGAATTGCAATGAACAACATTTTGTATTATGCAGCGCAATTTGTGATGGCAATGTCTGTTGTGTTGTTTGTTTGTTAAATCAGATAAGAAAAAACGGGATTATTCGTTTGAATAATCCCGTTTGCTTTTTGACGATTTTAGTTATCTTTAATTGCAGCGGCAAGCTTTTCGTCAAGTATTGATGTACAGTTTGGACAACGACTTGCTTTGATATTTATTTCGCTGAAACAGAAAGGACATTCTTTTGTAGTCGGTTCCGGAGCTTTTTCGCCTTTTTTAATAAGCTTTTTGCCGGCATTACTTGCGGCTCTTACGATTTTAATCATAATGAAGATAACGAGTGCCATTATAACAAAGTTGATTACCGCAGTAATAAACGCACCGTATCCGATTTCCACATCGCCGATTTTGGCAACAAGCTGATCGAAATTTACACCACCGAACAAACCTAAAATCGGGGAGATGATGTTGTCTGTCAATGAAGTGATAATGCCCTGGAAAGCGGCACCGATGATTACGGCAACGGCTAAATCCATAACATTACCTTTCATAATGAATTCCTTAAATTCGCCAAAAAATTTTTTCATACCTTTCACCTCACGCTTAATATTTAAAAAAATTTAATTATTCAAGGGATGCCAAAAGCTTCTCGAATAATCTCTCTGTGTGTATTTTAGCACAAAAGCTAATTGCATGTCTACTTAAAATAGGATATACTTAACAAAGAAAAGTATGTAATAGGTGGGCTTTTGGCTTTTTGGATTACAATACTTGTTCTGATGCTTAATAAAGTATAATTACGGAGTTATGATGGTTTACGAGACATTTTCGGAAAAAGAAACAATAGAATTAGCGAAAAAGATGGGTCGCGAGGCACAATCCGGAGAGGTATACTGTCTTGAAGGCGATTTGGGATGCGGTAAAACCGTTTTCACATCCGGTTTTGCAAAGGGACTTGATATTGAAGAAGCCATCTGCAGTCCGACTTTTACCATTGTTCAGGAATATGAAGGCCCCAAAATGCCCCTTTATCATTTTGATGTGTACAGAATCAGCGATTCTTATGAAATGGATGAAATAGGCTTTGATGATTATGTATATGGAGATGGTGTATGCTTAATCGAATGGGCAAGCAGAATAGAGGATATTATTCCGGAAAAAGCCAAACATATCACCATAGAAAAAGATTTGGAAAAAGGATTTGATTACAGGAGGATTACTGTAAAATGAAAATACTCGGAATTGATTCATCTTCGTTGGTTGCATCTGTTGCAATAGTCGAAGATGATATTATGATTGCCGAATATACGACAAATTTTAAGAAAACACATTCGCAAACACTGTTGCCGATGATAGATGAAATAACAAAAATGACGGGGATTTCCCTTGATGAAATCGACTACATTGCGGTTGCGGGCGGACCGGGTTCGTTTACGGGACTTCGAATCGGCAGCGCTACGGCAAAAGGACTGGGACTCGCTCTCAAAAAAGATCTTGTACATATCCCGACTCTTGAGGCTCTTGCTTATACACAATTCGGGACGGACAAACTGGTGTGTCCTATAATGGATGCAAGAAGAAATCAGGTTTACACTGGAATATATTCTTTTGAAAAAGTAAAAACAAACTTTGGAAACGAAAATGAATACAAAATAAAAACCATCATGGATCAATCTGCAATTTCAATTGAAGATTTATGCAAAGAAATTGATAAATTGGGCAGGGAAACAATCTTTGTGGGAGATGGGATACCTGTATTTCGGGATTATATAAGGGAAAATTTAAAAATCGATTTTTCCTTCGGCCCGGCTCATGACAACAGACAAAGAGCGGGAGCTGTGGCAAGTCTTGCATTTTCTTATGTAAGAGAGCAAAAGACGGAAAGCGCAGCCGATCATGCGCCTGATTATTTAAGGCTTTCTCAGGCAGAAAGGGAAAAAAATGAACGTCAGGCCAATGAAGCTTAGTGATGCCGACAAATTGGCAGAATTGGAAGAAAAGTATTTTTCGATTCCTTGGAGTAGGGAAAGTATAGTTGATTCCTTTAAGCTTGATAATTACAGATTTGTTGTTGCCGAGGAATCGGAAGATATAGTGGGATATTGTGCGCTCTATATTGCAGGTGACGAGGCTGATATAACAAACGTTGTGGTGGATGAGGCATTTCGAAGAAAAAAGATTGCTTCAAAACTCCTTGATTTCCTTTTTGAAGAGGCAAGAAAAGCCCAAGTAAAAAAAGTACATTTGGAAGTCAGAAAAAGCAATGAATCCGCAATTGCGCTGTATGAAAAAGTCGGCTTTGAAAAAATCGGAGAACGTAAAAATTTTTACGATAAGCCGAGGGAGGATGCTATTCTTATGAGCATCGAATTATAAAAGTTAAGAGACGAAAGGATAATTATTTATTATGATATATGTTTGCTTGCTCGGAACAGGTGGCATGATGCCTCTTCCGAGAAGAAGACTGACGGCAATGATGGCCAGATATAACGGAAAAAGCATTTTGATAGATTGCGGTGAAGGAACACAAGTGGCTATAAAAGAAAAAGGATGGACATTTAAACCTATCGATGTGATATGCTTTACGCATTTTCACGGTGATCATATCGGAGGATTGCCGGGACTTCTCCTTACAATGGGAAATGCCGAAAGAAAAGATCCTTTGTTGCTTGTGGGACCAAAGGGACTTGAAAAGGTAGTTAAATCTCTGCTTATAATCGCTCAGGATTTGCCTTTTGAAATAAAATATTTGGAGTTGTCGGAAGAAAGCGAATTGATAGACATGGGTGACTACAGGCTGGAAGCTTTTCGCGTCAACCACCGCGTAACATGCTACGGCTATAATATAATAATAGATCGCGCCGGAAAGTTTGATGCGGAAAGAGCAAAAGCACAGGGAATTCCGGTTAAATTTTGGAACAGATTGCAAAAGGGTGAGACCGTTGAAGAAAAGGGAAAAGTGTATAGCCCGGATATGGTGCTGGGCCCGCAAAGAAAAGGTATTAAAGTTACGTATTGTACGGATACAAGACCTACAAAGTTAATAGCCGAGAGTGCAGCGGGAGCAGATCTTTTTATATGCGAAGGCATGTACGGAGAAAAAGATAAAGAAGAAAAAGCAAAAGAGAAGAAGCATATGACATTTTATGAGGCGGCAAAGATTGCAAAGGAAGCAAATCCGGAGCAAATGTGGCTTACCCATTACAGTCCGTCTCTTGTAAATCCCAATGATTTTATGGATGATGTAAAAAAGATTTTTCCGAAAGCAAAGGCCGGAAAAGATTTGAAAAGCATAACCATATCTTTTAAAGATTAAAGAGTTTGCAACTAAAAATTTTAGATTGTGACTTTAGGTGTAGTTGACTTGGGAAAGGGAAAGAAATGAGAAGAAGAAAAAAAGTCAAATTTGAAGTGAAAAATGCATTCGGAATAGTTGTTATTATAGTTGTTGTGATTGTATTTTTGCTTATGCTGGGAAGCAGAGGAACAAATATACGTGACAGAGCCAATGAAAAAAGCAAGCTTGTAAGCATCGATTTGGTTCAGGATTATCCGTCAACACCGCGTGAAGTTGTTACTTTGTATTCCAGAATAACAAAATGCCTTTACGGTGAAGAATATGATGACGATGAGTATAAAATGCTATTGGAAAGACTCAGATTCCTTATGGACCAAGAATTGCTTGACAAGAATCCTTACAGCGAGCAGTACAATAATGTAAAAAAAGATGTTGCCGAATATAAGGCCGAAAGCAAAGTCATTTTGTCATATAAGGTTGCAAATTCGGATGCAATACAATACCAGAATCTTGAAGGAAAAGATTATGCTATGGTAGATGTTCAATATAACATGCGCTCCGATGAGGGTGAGTTTAAGACAAAACAGCAATTTGTATTAAGAAAGGATGTGGACGGCAGTTGGAGAATTCTCTACTGGCTGTCTATGGATAGTGATGACAAACAGTGATGTTAATATACTTGCAATAGAAAGTTCTTGCGATGAAACAGCGGCCGCAATTGTAAGAAACGGTCGAGAAGTGCTGTCAAACGTTATATATTCGCAAATAGATTTGCATACATTATATGGTGGAGTGGTACCTGAAATCGCTTCCAGAAAACATATAGAAAAAATCAACCAAGTGATAGAAAAAGCTCTTAAAGACGCGGATTTTGGCTTGGAAGACATAGATGCCGTAGCGGTAACATACGGCCCGGGATTGGTAGGAGCCCTGCTTGTGGGCGTGGCTGAGGCGAAGGCAATTGCATTTGCAGCTAAAAAACCCTTGGTGGGTGTTCACCATATAGAAGGGCATATATGCGCAAATTATATAGAAAACAAAGAACTGGAGCCACCGTTTTTGTGTCTTGTGGCATCCGGTGGACATACTCACTTTGTTCTTATTAAAGATTATTGCAGCTATGAAGTAATCGGAAGGACGCGCGATGATGCGGCCGGAGAGGCTTTTGATAAAGTTGCCCGTGCCATAGAACTTGGCTATCCCGGCGGTCCGAAACTTGAAAAACTGGCAAGAGAAGGCAATCCGAAAGCCAT
>CACZQX010000011.1 GCA_902783445.1 uncultured Lachnospiraceae bacterium | reverse complement strand
TTTCAATTCGCTTATCAAAGCCATAAGCTCTTTGTATTCGTCTTCGATTTTTTCTCTTTCCAAGCCTGTCAATGCTTTGAGTCGCATTTCAACAATGGCATTTGCCTGGGCTTCCGAAAGATTAAATCTTTTAATTAAGCCTTCTCTTGCTTCCTGTGTATTTTTTGAGCTTCTGATTATCTGGATTACTTCATCGATATTATCCAGGGCGATAAGCAATCCTTCCAAAATATGAGCTCTTTCTTCCGCTTTGTTTAAATCATATTTTGTTCTTCTTGTTACAACCTCAACCTGATGATCGAGATAATATGAAACCATTTGCTTAATATTAAGCACTTTCGGCTCGTTGTTAACAAGAGCAAGCATTATAATGCCGAAGCTGTCTTGAAGTTGAGTATGTTTGTAAAGCTGGTTTAAGATAACATTTGCATTAACATCTTTTCTAAGCTCAACAACAACTCTTGTTCCTTCTTTATTCGACTCATCGCGAATATCCGTGATACCGTCGATTTTCTTGTCTTTATGAAGCTCGGCAATTTTCTTGATTAAATTAGCTTTATTTACAAGGTATGGAAGTTCCGTAACAATGATTCGGTTTTTGCCGTTATCCAATGTTTCGATTTCGCACACGGAACGAACTCTTACCTTTCCGCGTCCCGTTCTGTATGCTTCTTCAATACCTCTTCTTCCAAGGATTGTTGCACCTGTTGGGAAATCAGGACCTTTGATGATATCCATGATTTCTTCGATTTCGGTTTCTCGATCTTCCAAAACCTTGTTATCGATTATTTTCGTAACTGCGGCAATTACTTCTCTAAGATTATGAGGAGGAATGTTTGTTGCCATACCTACGGCAATACCTGTCGTTCCGTTTACCAAAAGATTTGGAATACGTGCCGGAAGTACGGTCGGTTCTTTTTCCGTTTCGTCAAAGTTAGGTATAAAGTCAACCGTATCTTTGTTAATGTCTGCAAGCATTTCCATTGAAATCTTGCTGAGTCTTGCTTCCGTATAACGCATTGCGGCAGCACCGTCGCCATCCACGGAACCGAAGTTTCCGTGACCGTCAACAAGCATATATCTCATTGACCATTCCTGAGCCATGTTAACCAAGGCACCGTAAATAGAACTATCGCCGTGTGGATGATATTTACCCATTGTATCACCGACGATACGTGCACATTTTCTGTGCGGTTTGTCGGGTCCGTTGTTAAGTTCTATCATCGAATATAAAATACGTCTTTGTACGGGTTTCAAACCGTCTCTTACATCAGGTAAAGCACGAGATGCAATAACACTCATGGAATAAGCTATATAATAGTTCTCCATGGTTTTTTTCAAATCGACTTCTTCTATCTTGTCGAATATATTTTCATCCATTTAGAATTACTCCTTGCGATTATTATCCTTGATTAAATATCAAGATTCTTTGCAAATTTTGCATTTGCTTCTATAAATTCTCTTCTTGGTTCAACATCATCACCCATAAGAGTTGTAAATGTTAAATCAAGTTCGGCTTTTTCTTCTTCGTCTATTCCGACTTTCAACAAAACTCTGCTTTCCGGATCCATTGTTGTTTCCCAAAGCTGATCCGCATCCATTTCTCCAAGACCTTTGTATCGCTGAATCTTATTATTGCCGTCTCTTCCGATTTCCGTCAATATGTCATTTAACTCTTCATCGGAATATGCATACCAAACCTTTTTGTTTTTGGATACTTGATAAAGAGGTGGTTTTGCAAGATAAACATAACCCTGCTTTATAAGTTCCGGCATAAATCTGTAGAAGAATGTAAGCATAAGTGTTGCAATATGAGCTCCGTCAACGTCGGCATCCGTCATTATTATGATTTTGTGATATCTGAGTTTGCTAATATCAAAATCTTCATGAATTCCGGTACCGAATGCCGTAATCATTCCTCTTATTTCTTCATTTCCAAGAATCCTGTCTATTCTTGCTTTTTCTACATTTAAGATTTTTCCTCTTAAAGGTAAAACAGCCTGTGTTGCCCTGTTTCTCGCTGTTTTTGCGGATCCTCCGGCGGAATCACCTTCGACTATGAATATTTCGCAGTTTTCCGGATTCTTATCGGAACAATCAGTAAGTTTTCCCGGTAAAGATGCGGAATTAAGAGGAGTTTTTCTGGTTAATTCTCTTGCCTTTCTTGCCGCATCTCTTGCACGCTGTGCAAGAACTGATTTCTCGCAAATAAGTCTTGCAATATTCGGATTTTGCTCAAGATAATATGTAAGCTGCTCGGTAAATACACCTTCAACCGCTCTTCTTGCCTCGCTGTTTCCGAGTTTTTGCTTTGTCTGACCTTCAAACTGAGGATCTTCGATTTTAACGCTGATAATTGCCGTCAAACCTTCTCTTATATCCTCACCCGCAAGATTGTCGTCTTTTTCTTTTAATATATTGTTTTTTCTGGCATAATCATTTAATACTTTTGTAAGTGCACGCTTAAATCCTTCAAAATGGGTACCACCTTCCGGAGTATTGATATTATTTACAAAAGTATAAACATTTTCCGTATATGCATCATTATGTTGAAGGGCTACTTCAACAAATACTTTTTCTTTTTGTCCTTCAAAATAAAGGACATCATCATAAAGACCCTGTTTACCCTTGTTAAGGTATGTTACAAACTCCTTGATACCGCCTTCGTAGTGGAATATTTTTTCCACAGGCTCTTCTTCTCTTACATCACGAAGAATGATTTTTATTCCCTTTGTAAGGAATGCAACTTCTCTGAGCCTTACTTTAAGCACATTGTAATCGTAAACAGTATCTTCGAATATTTGCGGGTCCGGTAAAAACGTTACAACTGTTCCCGTTTCATCTTTATCACATGTTCCCACTTCTTTAAGAGGATACATGGTTTTTCCTCTTTCATAACGCTGATTGTATATTTTTCCGTCTCTTTTTACCGTAACTTCAAGCCATGTTGAAAGAGCATTAACAACAGAAGCACCAACACCATGAAGTCCACCGGATACTTTGTATCCTCCACCGCCGAACTTTCCGCCGGCATGAAGTACAGTAAATACTACCTCTACAGCCGGAAGACCTGCTTTTTTATTAATACCTACCGGAATTCCTCTTCCGTTATCTTTTACGGTTATGGAATTATCTTTATTAATTTGCACATCCACTTCGCTGCAAAAACCTGCCAAAGCTTCATCAATTGCATTATCTACGATTTCGTATACAAGATGATGAAGACCTCTTGAAGATGTACTTCCGATATACATACCCGGTCTTTTTCTTACTGCTTCCAAACCTTCGAGAATCTGTATATTGTCAGCTTCGTAACTGTTTTTCTCGACGTTTGTGTTATTCATGTTATCGCTGCTCATGAGCTTTCTCCTTCCAAAACTTTTCCGTTTTCTATTTTGAAAAGTTTGTCTATTTTAAATCTTTTATTTACAAATTCATCAATGCCGGTACATGTTATAAAAGTTTGAATATTTTTTAGATTATCAAGCAACATTTCTTGTCTGTCACTGTCAAGCTCCGACAAAACATCATCCAATAAAAGTACTGGCTTATCACCGGTCATCATTTCTATAAGTTTTAACTCAGACAATTTAAGAGATAAAGCGCAGGTTCTTTGTTGACCCTGGCTTCCGAATATTTTCATATTATTGCCTTTTACGAAAAATGATATATCATCTCTGTGAGGTCCGATATTTGTTGTTTTTAATTTTTTATCTCTTTGCCTTGAATTTACCAATTCTTTTTCAAAATCATTTTCATCAACGCAAAAATCATATTTTATAACTAATTCTTCTTTTCCATCCGTTATGTTGGAGTGGATTTCTTTAACAATCTCATTTAATTTATCAATAAACATTTTTCTTGCTTTAATAATTTCTTTTCCGAACTTTACAAGTTGCATATCCCATATATCAAGGGTAGTTTCAAGTTCTTTGTCATTGTAAATGTCTTTTAAAAGCTTATTTCTGTTATCCAAAGCTTTGTTATAATTAACAAGATTGTTTACATAGATTTTGTCTATTTGGCAAAGCTCCATATCAATAAATCTTCTTCTTATTTGAGGAGCTCCTTTTATTATCTCAAGATCTTCCGGAGAAAAAACAACTGCATTCAATATTCCGAAAAGCTCTGCCGCCTTTTTTATTTTCAGGCCGTTTATGGCAATTCCCTTTGATTTGTTTTTCTTAAGATGAATATCAATTCTGAAGGGAATATCATTTTTTATAACGTTAATTTTTATATGTGCTTCATCTTTTTGAAACTTTATAATGTCTTTATCTTTTGCCCCTCTGTGGGACTTGCTTGTTGCACACATATAAATTGCTTCGATTATGTTTGTTTTTCCTTGAGCGTTTTTCCCATATATAATGTTTGTTTTATCCGTAAACTCCAAGGATAATTCATCATAATTTCTAAAGTCGACAAGCTCTATTTTATCAATTATCATTTTTCTATTTTTATTTCATTTCCTTCAAAATTTACAATATCTCCGGCATAAAGTTTTTTTCCTCGTTGAAGCTCTGTTTTACCGTTAACCTTAACAAGTCCGTCAATTATAACTTCTTTTGCTTCAACGCCGGATCCGACCAAACCCGCTGCTTTTAGAGCCTGGCCAAGCTTTATGTATTCATCTCTTAATTTTATTGTTTCCATTTTATTTTCCTTAAATTATTATTTAAAAACTTACAGGGAGAATAACATAATTGTATGAATTATCATCATCTTTTATAACACAAGGATGTTTTGCTCCCGAAAGATATATGCTTATTTCTTCATCATCTATAACTTTCAAAGCATCAATGAAGAACTTAGGATTAAAGCCTATTACTATATCATTTCCTTCTTTGTTGATTTCAAGATTTTCTTCCATGGATCCCATTGATGAAACGATGTCCATTTTTAAAGTAGATCCTTCAATATTCATAACAATAGGTTTTTTATCCACTTCTACCAAAAGCGATGCTCTTTCAATACAGCTGAAAAGCTCTTTTTTATTGATTTTTAACTTTGTGCTGTAATCTGAAGAAACCATTTTTTCAACCGAAAAATACTGGCCCTCTATAAGTCTTGAAACAACTGTTGTTTTGTCAAATTCAAAAACAATATGATTTCTTGTAAAATAGATTTTTACAATATCTTCCAATCCACCGGTTAAAATTTTACTTATTTCACCGAGAGTTTTTCCGGGAACAATTACTTCCATTTCTCCGAAATCTTCTTTAAGTTCCAACTCTCTTATAGCAATTCTGTGTCCGTCAAGTGCGGCAACTCTTAATCTGTTACCGATTATTTTAAACAGCTCACCTGTCATTATTTTATTATTATCATTTTCATTTATTGAAAATAATGTTTGTCTTACTATTTCTTTTAATGAAAATTGAGAAATATAAATGCTTCTTTCTTTTTCAACATTAGGAAGAAATGAAAACTCACTTCCGTCTCTTCCGCTTATATTGAATTTTGCTTTTCCGCATTTAATATTTACATTAAAGGAATCATCCGTGCTAATTTCCACATCACCTTCAGGAAGTCTTCTTATAATTTCACTGAAGATTTTTGCATTAATTGCAATCAATCCTTTATCTGATACTTCACCTTCAATGATTGTTTCTATTCCAAGTTCCATATCATTGGCTGTTAATTTAATCTCTCCCGATCTGGTATCGATTAAGATACATTCAAGAATATTTAAAGTAGTTCTTGTAGGAACCGCTTTTAATACAATATTAATCCCGCTTAACAAATTGTTTTTTGTGCATAAAATTTTCATAACTTCCTCCTCGAAACAATATAAATATATATTATAAATAAATCAGTAGTAGTAGTAGTAGAGGATGTTTATAAGTGTATAAGTAAAAAAATCCTCTTAAAATCAAGCTTTTTTTAGTGTTAATTATCCTTTTTTAAGGTGTATAAGCAGTTAATAATCAGTGTATAAAATATGGCTTATCAACATGCTTAAAAATGTCTAAATAATTTGTAAAGAATAATCAACATCTTATCCACATTAAAAAATGCATTAAAGTTTATAATATGTGGATAAGTTTAACTTGGATTTATTTTCTTCTTTAATATCTCTATTGTGGTATTAAGTGAATCGTCTTCCTTAATATCATTTTCTATTTTTTCAACACCGTGTTTTATGGTTGTATGATCTCTGTTGCCAAGATTTCTTCCTATTTCTTCAAATGAAACATCCGTAAGATTTCTGCAAAGGAACATTGCAATTTGTCTTGGATAAGCAATGTTTTTGCTTCTTTTTGAAGAGATCATTTCTTCCATTGTAAGTTCGTAATGTTCGGCAACGGTTTTAATAATGAATTTTGGTGTTATTTCATTATTCTTATCATTTGAAATAAAATCTATAAGTACTTTTTTTGCAAATTCTATATCGATTTTACTTTTGGTAAATTCGGAATATAGTTTGATTTTATTTAATGCGCCTTCAAGTTCACGAACGTTTGAAACGACGTTATCGGCAATAAAATGAAGTATTTCGTCGCTGATATTTAAGTTTAATTCTTCTGCTTTTTTATAAAGGATTGCAACTCTGGTTTCATATGCCGGCTGTTGAATATCAATTGTCATACCGCTTAAGAATCTGCTTATCATTCTTTCTTCGAGAATTTCCATCTCTTTAGGTGGTTTATCCGAAGAAATAACAATTTGTTTGTTATGGCTTTGCAGATAATTAAAGGCATTGAAAAACTCCGTTTGAGAGCTGTCCTTTCCTATAATAAACTGTATGTCATCAATGAGAAGAACGTCCACTTCTCTGTATTTATTTCTTATATTTGCTTTATCGTTTTCATCTTTCATGTTACGAATCATGCTTACAATGTCATTTACAAATGTTTCGCTTGTAACATAAAAAACCTTTAATTCCGGATTGTTATCCGCTATAAAATTACCGATTGCATGAAGCAGGTGGGTTTTACCAAGTCCCGGTCCTCCGTACAAAAAAAGAGGATTATAAAGTGTAGCCGGTGATTCCGCAACAGCCAAAGATGCGGCTGCAGCCATGTTATTATTATCGCCGATTACGAATGAATCAAAAGTATATTCGGGCTCCAAACCTTCGGAATTGTTATTTTTTTTGATTATTGGTTTAGTTTCGTCAGATTCAATTTTACCGCATGAAGAAATTATATTAACCGAGAAGTCGGCATCCAATGCATCATTTATACAAATCTGCAATGGCTTTAAATACTTTTTCTTTAAAATATTAAGACCTATATCAGAGTCGTCATAACCAAGCGTTATTATATTATCTTTAACGGATACGATTGTGAGAGGTTTTAACCAGCTGTTAAATGATACTTCCGTTATATCTCCTTCCGAACGTAAAGTATTTAATATATTATCCCAATTCTCCCTTAATTTATTTAACATTAAAAGTAAAGCTCCTTTTTATTTTTGCTCAGCAAAAAAAGTGTGCAAGGCACACATCTATAATACCAAAATTTAGCCCATTTTTCAAATGTTTTATTTCCTATTATATATAGTCGGAGAATAATTTAGAGAGGCCTATATGACGTTTACAATAATTAATTTTAGTGTTTATAACTTTTTATAGTTTGAAAGATTGAATTTAAGGTATTTTTTAAAATTATAAACATATTATACCACAGTTATAAACATAGTTATCCACATATTAAATTATGTTTTATGTTAATTATGTGGATAACTTATGGGATAAATGTGGATAAGTTATGTAAATTAATTTTAATAAAATACTTGACTATACATTTATAAATCAATATAATGTTAACTGATATTTTCTTGTTTAACGATAAGGAGGTGAATGTTTATGAAGATGACATTTCAGCCAAAGAAAAGACAGAGATCTAAAGTACATGGTTTCAGAGCGCGTATGAGTTCTGCAGGTGGCAGAAAAGTATTAGCTGCAAGAAGAGCAAAAGGAAGAAAAAAATTATCAGCTTAGACCGCAGTTTCTGTGGTCTTTCTTCTTATTAAAATAAAGGAGAAAATATGAGAAATATCAATTCTCTTAAATCAAAAGATTTTAAAAAAGTTTATGAGAAGGGTAAATCTTATGCAAATAAGTACCTTATTATGTATTTATTAAAAGAAGAAAATATCGGGGAAAGAATTGGTATCTCAGTAAGCAAAAAAGTTGGAAACAGTGTCGTAAGACACAGAGTTACGAGATTAATTAGGGAAAGCTATAGATTAAACAAAAGTTTAATGCAGTATTCGGACTATAGCATTGCTGTAATTGCAAGAAATACAGCAAAAGATAAGACATTTTTTGAAATTGAAAGTGCATTTTTGCACCTTTGTAAATTACATGGATTAATTGAAAATGGAAAATTCGAAAATAACAAAGATTAATTTGCCAAAGAGATTCTTATTGGCAGGAATAAAGTTTTATCAATATAATTTATCTCCATATAAGTCTATAACACATTGTAGGTTTATCCCGACATGCTCGGAATATGCGGCGGAAGCCATTAAGATTCACGGAGCTTTTAAGGGATCGATGTTGGCAGCTTATAGACTTCTTCGTTGCAATCCTTTCAGTAAGGGAGGATTAGATTTGGTTCCACTCAAGGAGGATAAAAGGTGAGTTTATTTTTAATGGCACAAAGTAGCATTCCTATTATAGGACCTATTATTGAGCTTATTGCCAAGGTTTTGGGTTTTGTAATGGAAGGCGTTTACATGCTGTTTGATGCGATGGGAATTGCAAGCATCGGTCTTGCTATTATTATCTTTACAATTATTGTAAGAGTAGCGATGACACCGCTTTTTGTAAAACAGCAAAAATTTTCACGTCTTAATATGGTAATGAGTCCTGAACTCAAAGAAGTTCAGAAAAAATATCAGGGTAAAAGAGACAATGCATCAATGGTTGCAATGCAGGCCGAAACAAAGGCTATTTACCAAAAATACGGTACATCACCATCAGGTAGTTGTCTTCAGTTACTTATCCAGTTGCCTGTACTCTGGGCAGTATATTTGATTATCAGAAATATACCTTCATATGTTACTAAATTACAGGATTTATATCTCATTATTTATAATGGATTAACAACGAAAAATATAGATTTTATCTTAAGCAGAACCGTTAAAGCAGATAAAATAGCCGATTTATCGGATACAGACAGAATGCATACAGCTATTAATAACATGGCTGTTCTAAATGACAATCAATGGGAAGTTGTTGGTAAAGCATTTGAAAATAATGGCGGCAGTCATGAAGTATTTACAGATACTTTGGATCAGATTCATTCAGCAAATACATTCCTCGGAATGGATATGTCTCAATCAGCATGGACTCTTATGAAGGCCGGAGTTGTTTTTGCGGTAGCTCTTCCAATTATTTCTGCAGTAGTTCAGTTCTTGAGTATGAGACTTTCAATGGCCAGAACTCAAAAACTTAAATCGGTTACACAGCAGGTTACCGCAAACCAGGCAGATCCTATGCAGACATCAATGAAATCAATGAATTTCATTATGCCTATCTTCTCACTTTGGATTGGTTTTACTCTTCCATCCGGTGTTGCTCTTTATTGGGCAATAGGTAGTGTGGTTCAGGTTATAATCCAGATTCTTGTTAACAGACATATGGATAAAATCGGACTTGATGCTATTATTAAGAAGAATCAGGAAAAAGCTGAAAAGAAGAGAAAGAAAAAGAAAAATTATATTTCAGCGCAAACAGTTGCTCAAAATGCTCAGTTTAATACCAAGAAGCTTTCAAATGCAAATGCTCAGGTTAAAAAAGCTAATGAAGCAGCAGATTCACGCGCCGGAAAAAAATTCAAAGAAGGTAGCCTTGCAGCTAAGGCAAATCTTGTAAATGAGTTTAATGAAAAGGGTAAAAAATAAAAGGAGATGAAAAGCATGGAGTTTAAAGAATTTACAGGTAAAACTGTAGATGATGCTATTACCGAAGCACTCATCAATTTAGAAACAACCAGCGATAAAATAGAATACGAAGTCATTGAAAAAGGCAGTTCGGGTCTTTTGGGTATGTTTAACAAACCTGCAAAAATCAGAGCAAGAAAGAAAGCTTCAATGACAGACAATGTAAGAAAATTTATTGAAGACGTTCTTTCATCTATGGGAATCAGCGCAGAGCTTGATATTAAATTTGATGAAATAGAAAAGTCACTTGAAATAAACATGGAAGGTCCGGAAATGGGACTTCTTATCGGTAAAAGAGGACAAACACTTGATTCTTTACAGTATCTTGTAAGCTTGGTAGCAAACAAAGAATCCGAAGATTATATCAGAGTTAAGCTTGATACCGAAAATTACAGAGAAAGAAGAAAGAAAACTCTTGAAAACCTCGCTAAGAACATTGCATTCAAGGTTAAGAGAACAAAGAGATATGTTGCTTTAGAACCAATGAATCCATATGAAAGAAGAATCATTCATTCATATCTTCAGAATGACAAATATGTTACAACGAGAAGCGAAGGTGAAGAACCTTACAGAAAAGTTAT
>CACZQX010000010.1 GCA_902783445.1 uncultured Lachnospiraceae bacterium | reverse complement strand
TTGAACGTATTTATGATTTACTCATGAGCGTATCACAAACACTATAAGGAGATTTTAAATGGAAAGTCAGATTTTATCAGCTATCGGATTGGAGTCAATCGATCCGGCAATATGGATTATAGGTCTTCTTGCTCTCGTAATCGTTTTGCTTATAGTAATTATAGTTGCATTCGGAAAGATTAAAAAAGTCAATGAAAGATGTGACAACCTTTTGAGAGGTAAGACAGGGGAAAGTTTAGAGGGATTATTAACAAAACGTTTTGATATAATCGATAAACTTGAAGAAGAAGATGCGGTTAAAACATCTTCCATAGATACAATCAACAAAAAGCTTATCGGATCATTTCAAAAATACGGAATCAGAAAATATGACGCATTCAGTGAAATGGGAGGAAAATTAAGCTTTGCCCTTTGTCTTTTAAACGAAAAAGATTGTGGTTTTATAATCAATGCAATGCATAGTAGGGAAGGAAGCTATACCTATATTAAAGAGATAAAAAACGGAGTGTCACAAATTGCACTCAGTGAGGAAGAAGAAAAGGCATTAAGTAGAGCTCTTTCAATGTATAATAAATAATGAGGAAGAGATATGAATTGTAAGAAAACAACAGAACTTCAAGGCAATGAGCATTTAGCAAAACAGGTTATAAGCAGCAGTGGGGAAATGCTTATGTCCGAAGGTACCATTCTAAAACCTGAGTATATAAAGAAACTTATACAACATGGTGTAGAATATGTAATTGTTGAAGAAAACTATGAAAAGAAGCGCAAAGCGAAGGAGATGCGTATACATTTCGAGCAGGATATCAAGGCAAATGTGCAAGATATCTTGGAGCAGCATGTCTACGGAAATGCAAAAGAATTGTCACAGCTTTGTAATGTTGCGCAAAAATTAATGGAGGATGTAATTCAAGATGATAATTTGGCTTCGGAAATAGCTGAGATTAAAGAGCATTCCGCAGACATATATTCTCATTCCTTAAATGTAAGTTTGTTAGCGACACTTCTTGCATCAAAAGCGGGATATGATAAACATACGATTAAGGAAGTTGCAACAGGAGCTCTTTTGCATGATGTTGGACTTCGCTATGTAACGGCAGATTACACAAACGTAGAATTAACCGATGAAAAATCAAAGTACGCTGCCGAAATACGTCAGCACGTAATATTCGGTTATGAAGTACTTGAAAAAGAAAAATGGCTTTCGGATCTGGCAAAAGAAATTGTTCTTTGTCATCACGAAAGGTTGGATGGTAAAGGATTTCCGTTTAAATATGAAGGAGCACAAGTAAAAAAAACAACTCAGATAGTTATGGTTTGCGACTTGTTTGATAGAATGATATGTGGTATGGGTTGCAAGAAAAGAGCCAAAGGTCAGGCGGCAAAGGAAATAGAGGAAGGAATCGGAAAAGTTTGTGAAGAAGATATAATCAATCTTTTCTTTAACTTTATTGCCGTTTATCCTGTGGGTTGCGAAGTTAAATTAAGCAGCGGCGAAAGAGCGGTTGTTCAAAGGCAAAATCCGGGCGAAGCAAAATATCCGGTTTTGATGATAAGAACAGACAATGAAGGTAAAGCTGTTAAGTCATACAGCATGGATTTAAGAAATAATAAAAATATTAAAATAGAAGAACTTATAGGTTAACGGAGGAAAAAAATGTTAGATATCAAGCTTTTAAGAAACAATTTTGAGGAGGTTGAGAAAGCCCTTTCCACAAGAAACGAGGATTTTGATCTCTCAAAATTTAAAGATTTAGATGAGAAAAGAAGAAACTTGCTTGGAGAAGTCGAAAAATTTAAAAGTGAGCAAAATGCAGCATCAAAGCAGATTCCTGTAATGAAGAAAGAAGGAAAAGACACAAGCGCTTTGATGGAAGAAATGAAAGTTTTATCCGGAAAAATCAAGGAACTTGACGCAAAAGTTTCGGAAGCGGAAGAAGAGTTAAATGCTTATATGCTTACAATTCCAAACATTCCTCATCCATCTGTTCCTGAAGGAAAAACAGACGAAGACAATGTTGAAATCCGTAAATGGTCAGAGCCTACAAAATTTGACTTTGAGCCAAAAGCACACTGGGATTTGGGTGCGGAACTCGGCATATTGGATCCTGAAACAGCAGCAAAAATAAGCGGTTCAAGATTTACCGTATACAGAGGTTTGGGCGCAAGACTCGAGCGTGCAATCGGAAACTTTTTCCTTGATTTGCACACATCAAAACACGGATATACCGAAGTTTTTCCACCTTTCATGGTTACAAGAGAAAGTATGACCGGAACAGGTCAGCTTCCTAAATTCGAAGAAGATGCATACAAAGTTTACGGCGACGGAAAAGAGTACTTCCTTGTTCCAACAGCGGAAGTTCCCGTTACAAATATGTACAGAGACCAGATTTTGGACGGATCGAAGCTTCCTATAAAACATTGCGCATACACAGCATGTTTCCGTGCGGAAGCAGGATCAGCAGGACGTGATACCAGAGGCCTTATTCGTCAGCATCAGTTTAACAAGGTTGAGCTTGTTAAGTTTACAAAACCGGAAGATTCTTATGAAGAACTTGAAAAACTTACAAAAGATGCGGAAGAAGTTCTTCAATATTTGGGACTTCCATACAGAGTTGTAAAAATCTGCATAGGAGATCTTGGATTTACGGCTGCAATGAAATACGATATTGAAGTTTGGATGCCAAGCTACGGCAGATATGTTGAGATATCAAGCTGCAGTAACTTTGAAAGTTTCCAGGCACGTCGTGCTAATATTAAATACAAAGATAATGCAAGTGATAAAGCACAGTTTGTTCATACACTTAACGGAAGCGGTGTTGCTATCGGCAGAACCACAGCCGCTATTATGGAAAATTATCAGCAGGCTGACGGAAGCATTCTTATTCCGGAAGTCCTTCATAAGTATATGAATGGTGTTACAAAGATTGAAAAACAGGAGATCTAATGCATAACTATTTAAGAGCCATTGGTTTTAGTGAATATTTAACTAAATCAAGAGTTGATACTTTGCTGAATATGGTTATTGAAAGCCCATATGTTACCCAAAGAATCAACAGCGTTGGTGAGGAATCACTTATCGAAATCAGAAGAGAGTTCGGTGAGGGTTTTGGCCTTATGGTACACGGAGTGGCAAAAAAAGACCAGAAAATCGAGGTTGAATACTACTTCCCATACATAACGGGCAAAAGCTCTCAGGAAAATAAAGAGATTTTGATTGAAAAACATATATCAAAAACCTCTTTTGCCGGAGCTTGTGATGATTATCGTGTAGGCGTTTCTTTGGTTTTTTATTTGCAAAATGCCATGGAGTATATAGACTCTTTGGTACATGAAAGGTTTAAAAAAGGCCCTTATGACGTTAAGTTTTCGGCACTGTCCACTTCGGGAACCATTCTTTTTCCGATTCAAAAGACGCAGGTGCAGATAAATAATGCAAAAAAAGATCTTCGCAATCGTCAAAACCTTATGGCCGCCGCGAAAGAAGGAGATACGGAAGCCATAGAAACCCTTACTTTGGACGAGCTGGATACGGTATCAAAAATATCAAGGCGAATATTAAAAGAAGACGTATTTACCATTGTGGAATCCACATTTATGCCTTACGGAGTGGAATGTGATTTATACAGCGTTATAGGAGAAATCGTAAACATTTCCAAGCAAAAGAACGATTTGACCGATGAAGAAGTCTATATTCTAACATTGGACTGCAATTCTTTAATTTTCGATGTTGGAATAAATGCCAAAGATTTGCTTGGCGAACCGAGAATCGGCAGACGATTTAAG
>CACZQX010000009.1 GCA_902783445.1 uncultured Lachnospiraceae bacterium | reverse complement strand
TTGCAGAGGGTGAAAAGGAAGCCGCTATACTTCGTGCAGAGGCTGTCAAGGAAACAAAGATAAGAGAAGCACAAGGTGAAGCAGAAGCTATATTGGCTGTACAGAAAGCCTATGCGGATAGTTTGAAAATGCTCAACGAGGCATCCCCGAATGATAAAGTAATAGCATTGAAAAGCCTTGAAGCATTCCAGAAAGTCGCTGACGGCAGGGCTACAAAGATAATAATTCCGTCAGATATACAGAATATGGCAGGACTTGCAGCGACTCTTAAAGAAATGGTAGTTGACGGTGAAATTGATAAATCTCCTAAACCTGTTAAAGAACCGATAGCTCCGCCACCGCCACGTAGACCGCATATAGATAATACAGGGAGTGTAAATACACCTCCTCCGAGTGTTCAGAGACCTGTAAATCCCAATATGCCCAATCCCAATATGTTCAGAAATAACGGATAAAATTCAAAAAGCAGGTGAGAAGAAATTTTCATCTGCTTTTATTTTTTAATATAATATTGACTTTTTTGTATGTATAGTCTATAATTTAAAATTAATGATATATTTTTTTATTCATATTTTTGAAAAAGAAAGGATTGTTGGTATGGCAAAAAATATAGAGCCTATACTTAAAAAAATCAATAGCTATTTAAAATTGGAAGAAGGTACAATATTCAAAATACCGGAGTATCAAAGACCTTATTCTTGGAAGATAGATAATTGCGACAAACTTTGGCAGGATATTTGGAACTTTATTGATAATGGAAGTAAAGACAGATATTTCTTTGGTACAATTATTATCAACTGTCAGGCGAAAGATACAGTATTTGAACTTATTGACGGACAACAGAGAACTACAACTTTTCTTCTTCTTTTGAAAGCACTCTTAATTCGTATCGATAAATATTTATATGATGCAAAATATGATTCTGATTCCGAGGATATATTCGACTGTTTGAAAACATATAGAAGACAAATTATCAACATTTTATATAGAGTCGACCCGGAAAATATTTCAGAAAATTTTTATAATGATGGTGCGAAGGAAAAGACAAAAGCTAAAGAAAAAGAACTCTACCTCAAAAATTCTCTTATGGAAAATTGCTCTATCAATGAAAATTATAAAAATGAATTGAATACAATATTAAGTTCTTGGGACTTTGAAGAAGCTGAAAAAGCTGTTACTAAAATTCCAAATAAGCAAAAAGATAACAAGTATACAAACTTTTTTAGAAATTTTAAATTCTTCTATAAAGAAAAAATAGAAAATCTTCCCCAATCTAATCTTAACGTTTTTGCAAAAACTCTCCTTGATAAATGTGAAGTTATCGAAATCAAGAGCTGGTATGTTGAGCAGGCTATAACAATGTTCAACTCTCTGAACTCCGATGGACTTCCGCTTTGCGATGCCGATATTATTTCAGCCAAGCTCTATTCGGCTGCTGAAAAAAAGAATCTCAAAGATGATTTTAACAAGCTGTGGGAAAACCTGAAAGAAACTGTCGATAAATTGGAAAAAAATGGTGTTGTAAGTATTGATGATATTCTTATGCAGCAGATGTATTATTATAGAGCTAAGGACACAGAAAATTTAACAGATACAGGCTCGGTAAATGTAACAACACCCGGTCTGAGAAGATATTTTACAGAAATCAATAAGAGTTTGCTTGATGACCCTATCGATTTTTGTAATAAAATGGTTAATCTTGCAAAGATATGGGAAAAGGTATCGGATTACCCGATTATAAAGTTACTTTTGAAATTTAACAGTAATATCAAGCTGTTTTTAGCAAGCTATTTTAATCGTTTTGAAAGTGATAAGATAACCAAAGAAGATGTCCGGAAAATGGCTGAATGTCTGATAAAACTGTTTGCAATCTTGGAAGTTGTTGACGAAGGATATTCGAGCAGTAAATTCAAAGTATTCCTTTTTAGAGAGATAGTAGACATAGCGGATAGTAATGTTACTGTGGATAAAATCAAAGCAGATTTTGACAAGCATATTTCAGATAATTGGAAAGCTGATGATAAAAAAGCTGATGATAAAAAAGCTGATGATACGAAAGCTGATGATACGAAAGCTGATGATACAAAAGCTGATAATAAAAAAGTTAATGATATAAAAGAATATATAATGGAATATGATAAGAATGTGCTTGTTTATCTGAATGAATACCTTTTTGCCCTTGAAAAAGGAGAAGAATTGTCGTTTGACACCCAATATGACATTGAACATATCATGTCTCAAAGTGGAAGAAACAAAGATACAATCAGAGAAGATGCCGGAATAAAAACTGTTGAGGAATTTAATACTGTTGTAAATAAACTCGGCAACAAAATATTGCTTGATTCAGAAATAAACAGAGCGATTGGTAATGAATGGTTCAGAACTAAGGTATCTAATGAAAAAGGGTATAAAAAAAGCCATTACCCTATTGCTAAGGCATTAGCGGAGAAATACAAAGATGTGGATAATCCGTCTTGGCACAAGGATGATATCGAAACTGCAACTAAAAAAGCAAGTGGTAGAATTATAAAATTCATATTCGGTGATTAAGATATATTTTTAAACATAAAAATTGCCCCTTTTGAGTCTTTAACGGCACAAGAGGGGCAAAAAAATTTTAGAATTACTTTTTGCAGGCTGAAGAAATTATTTTTTGTCGTCTTTCTTTTCGGCTGTGTTAGTGTTTTTTTCAGCGACTTTCTTTTCAACGAAATTGGCAGCCTGATCTACGACAGTATCAACAGTGTCCTTGACCATTTTTTTATCTACTTTGTCGCCTGCAACCTTCTCAACTGCACCTACTGCCGCATCTGAAACGGTTGATTTTACAGCTTTAATATCCAAAGAACCAAAATCAAATCCCATTTTTTTACATCTCCTTTTACAAAAAAATTTCAGTGAGTTTATTGTGAAGTAATCACCGCCTATAGAGGCGGGAGCTTCCTTTAATCCGCCCAACCTTACATAGGATTTCATTTTACGGGCATCAGTTTCCGAGGCTATG
>CACZQX010000008.1 GCA_902783445.1 uncultured Lachnospiraceae bacterium | reverse complement strand
AGGAGCTTATGTTTGAGCGAAGCGAGTTTAAGCGGTTGTCGGCGAATAAACGAGCGCAACGAATAGAAAACGAAGCGTGTAATTAAAACAAGACTATTTGCTTTTGTAGTAGGCCTGCATTTTCAAACAAAAAAAGGCGGCACCTATATAAAGTGCCGCCCCATAGGCAATTGTTTTATTCGATTTCTTCGCCGTCTACGATTTCGTCGTATTCCATTGAGTCAAGGATTTCGTCGAATTTCTCCGAAACTTTCTCGAACTCTTCATCGTTTTCGATATTGCCAAGCTCCGGCTCGCCGTCTTTTTCGGCATAACGATAAAGGAAAACTTCTCCTTCTTCGTATTCCGGACCTTCCTGAGGTAAAAGTGCGATGTAATCTTGACCTTCTACTTCAAAGATCGAAACGATTATGCATGGAAGCTCGCTGCCGTCATCAAGTGAAAGAATAATAGACTCGTTGAAGTCGTATTCATCAATGTTTTCGTTATTATTATCTGCCATAATAGTCTCCTTATAATTTGCGCTGTTTAATACAGCAATGTCGATAAATTAATATAAACCAAACCAAAATACCAAAAAAAGCATAACAGATGGAATAGCCTACGTCAACAAAAAAAGTGCGTGTTTTCCTAAAAGTGCTTGTTTTCATAAAAATATCTAGTATAATGTTATTAACGCTGGCGAAAAACAGTGATTTTTTTGGTGCGCAACGAGTCAATATTAGAATGCACCAAAAACAAAAAAAAGGACGGAAAATAATAAATAGTAGGATGGTAAAAAAATTGAATTTAGCAGAAGCAAAACAAAAATTAGAAAAAATAGGTCAGGCCCATTTGCTTGATTATTATGATGAATTGGATGAAGCGGGAAAAGCTAAGCTCTTAAATCAAATAGAAGCAACGGATTTTAGCGTGATTCGCCTTGAAAAAGACGAAGCGGGCAATGATAAATTTGAACCGATGGATGTTATGAAAGCCGAAGAAATCGACAAACAGAGAGCAGAACTTGAAAAAATCGGTATCGAAGCTTTAAAAGAAGGCAAGGTTGGTCTTGTGCTTCTTGCAGGCGGACAGGGCACGCGTCTTGGATTTGACGGACCTAAAGGAACATTAAACATCGGTAAAACACACGAACTTTACATTTTCGAATGCTTGATAAATAACCTTATGGAAGTTGTAAATAAATGCGGTTGCTACATTCCGCTTTTTATAATGACAAGCGAGAAAAACAATGCGGCAACGGTGAAGTTTTTCAGAGAACACAACTTCTTTGGATATGACGAAAACTTTGTGGCATTTTTCATCCAGGAAATGGCTCCTTCCGTAGATTACGAAGGAAAAGTTTACATGGAAGCAAAGGACTGCATTTCTCTTTCACCAAACGGCAACGGTGGTTGGTTTAAGTCTCTTTACAACAGCCCATGTTTCGACACGGCTCTTGCAAAGAAAGTTGAATGGCTTAACGTATTTGCGGTTGATAACGTGCTTCAGCGTATGGGAGACCCTGCATTTATCGGTGCTACACTTAAGTCAGGCTTCGTATCCGGTGCAAAGGTTATCAAAAAAGCGTATCCGGATGAAAAGGTTGGCGTAATGTGCCTTAGAAACGGTCGTCCGTCAATCGTTGAATACTACGAACTTACAAAAGAAATGCGTGACGAGAAAGATGCCAACGGTGAATATGCATACAACTACGGTGTTATCTTAAACTACCTTTTCAGAGTTAAAGAACTTGTGGAAATCGTAAATAAAGACATGCCTCTTCATGTTGTTGAAAAGAAAATTCCTTACATGGATAAGGAAGGTGTTTACCACAAACCTGAAAAACCAAACGGTTACAAATTCGAGCTTTTGGTGCTTGATATGATAGAAATGCTTGATAACTGCATGGTTTACGAAGTTATCAGAAATAAAGAATTCGCACCTATTAAAAACAAAGAAGGTGTTGATTCAATCGTAAGTGCAACAGCGCTTTTGGAAGAAAACGGAGTAGTTTTATAGGAAGGACAGTATTAATGAAAAAGTATATCGACATACTTTGCGAAGAAATAGAAAAGGCTTTTGAATCTTGCGGATATGACAAGAAATACGCTCGTGTTTCCGTCTCGAATCGTCCGGATTTGTGCGAATATCAGTGTAACGGCGCAATGGCTGCCGCAAAAGAGTACAAATGTGCGCCTATTAAAATCGCAGGCGAAGTTGTGGAGAAAGTAAAAACAAGTAAATACTTTGACAGCGTGGAAGCGGTAAATCCGGGCTTTATTAACATTAATGTAAATGCGGATGCACTTGCTGATTATGTTAACCAAATGGCGAAGGATGCGGACCACGGCTTCGAAAAATGCGCAAAGGGCGAAAAACTTATTGTGGATTACGGCGGAGCAAACGTTGCAAAACCACTCCATGTAGGTCATCTTCGTTCCGCAATCATCGGTGAAAGCATTAAGCGTATTTGCAAATTTGCGGGCTATGATGCCATCGGCGATGTGCATTTAGGCGATTGGGGCTTGCAGATGGGTCTTGTTATTGCTGAGCTTGAGGAAAGAAAGCCGGACCTTCCTTACTTTGATGAGAATTTCAAAGGCGAATATCCAAAGGAAGCGCCTTTTGATATAACTGAGCTTGAAGATATTTATCCTGCGGCAAGCAAAAAGTCAAAGGTTGACGAAGACTTCATGCAAAAAGCCCACGATGCCACATTCAAGCTTCAAAGCGGTTATGCACCGTATACAGCCATTTGGAAACATATTATGGCGGTTTCGGTGGCCGACCTTAAGAAAAACTATTCAAACCTTGATGTTGAGTTCGACCTTTGGAAGGGCGAAAGCGACGTTCAGCCTATTATTCCGGGCATGGTTGATGATATGATAGCAAGAGGTATTGCCCATGAAAGCGACGGTGCAATGGTTATAGATGTTGCAAGAGAGGATGATAAAAGAGAGATTCCTCCATGTATCGTAAGAAAGACAGATGGTGCGGCACTTTACGCCACCAGCGATCTTGCAACCATAATCGACAGAGAAGAAAATTTCCAACCCGCAAAATACGTTTATATTACGGATAAACGTCAGGAACTTCACTTTGTTCAGGTTTTCCGTGCGGCTAAAATCGCGGGTATAGTTAATGATGAGACAAAGTTCAGTCACATCGGCTTCGGTACAATGAATGGTAAAGACGGCAAGCCTTTTAAAACAAGAGATGGCGGCGTTATGCGTCTTGAAGATCTTATCCGCATCATAACCGATGCCGTTTATGATAAGATAATGGAAAACAGAACCGTAAGCGAGGAAGAAGCTCGAAATACCGCAAGAATCGTGGGACTTTCGGCATTAAAATACGGCGACCTTTCAAATCAGGCAACAAAAGATTATGTTTTTGATATTGAACGTTTTGCTTCATTTGAGGGCAATACGGGTCCATATATTCTTTATACAATGGTTAGAATCAAATCCATATTGGATAAGTATTTTAACGGCAGCGAAGTTAAGGCGGAAGAGATAAGCTTTAACGGCGAAGCAACACAGAAATCACTTATGCTTGCGGCAGCAAGATTTAATGACGTTTTGGAAACGGTTGTTAATGAACTTGCGCCTCACAAGCTTTGTGCATATATTTACGACCTTGCAAACGAATTTAACCGTTTCTATCATGAGGTTAAAATCCTTGCGGAGGAAGACGAAAGCAAGAAGAAAAGCTACATCGCTCTTTTAAAAGAAGTTGTGGCAATACTTGAAACATCGATAGATTTACTCGGCTTTGAAGCGCCGGAGAGGATGTAAAAATGGATTACGAAAAGATTAAAGAAGGAATGAAGCTTATAATCGAAGGCATAGGCGAGGATGCAAACCGCGAGGGCCTTTTAGAGACACCTGACAGAATTGCCAAGATGTACACAAATGAGCTGTTTTCGGGACTTGGAAAAGATGCAAAAGAGATTTTATCCAAAGAATTCACTACGACACATGATACTGATGTCATTGTGCAAAAGGACATTCAGTTCTATTCTATGTGCGAGCATCATTTTCTGCCATTTTACGGAAAAGCCCATATTGCTTACATTCCAAACGGTAAGGTAGTCGGTCTTTCAAAGCTTGCAAGAACCGTTGAGCTTTATGCAAGAAAACCTCAGCTTCAGGAACGCCTTAATTATGAAATAGCCGATGCCCTTATGAAATATTTGAATACAAAGGGTGTTATGGTTGTTATCGAGGCTGAGCATATGTGCATGACAATGCGTGGCGTTGAAAAACCGGGGGCAAAGACCGTTACAAAGGTATGCCTGGGCGAATTCGAAAACAATTCAGACCTTAGAAAAGAAACATATCTTATGATGCAAAGCAGATAGCAGTTTTTTAAGGAAACACTTTAGGTTGACATAAAATGTCGTAAATTTAAGCAGAAAATTTAAGGCTCAAAGAGGTAGTGATAAAGTGTTTATAAATAACAAGCATTTTGATCTAAAAAAGAATACATATATTATGGGCATTTTAAATGTTACGCCGGATTCATTTTCAGACGGAGGCGAGCATTTAAAAATCGACGATGCTTTGAAACATACGGAGCGCATGATTAAGGAAGGTGCCCATATTATTGATATAGGCGGTGAATCCACAAGACCCGGTTTTATACCCGTAAGTATCGAGGAAGAAAGCGACCGAGTTTGTTCGGTTATTGAAAAAATCCGCGACAGGTTTGATATCGCCATTTCAATCGACACATACAAGCCTGCGGTTGCTAAAGCCGCAATCAAAGCAGGCGCAGGTATGCTTAATGATATTTGCGGGCTTAAGCTTTTGAAGCAGATCCCCACAAGTTCCAAGAATTCTGATAGTGCGGAAGGATTAGGAGACTATAAGGAAAATCCTGAAATGGCCAAACTTGTGGCAGACACCGGCGTTGCGGTCTGTCTTATGCATAACAGGGAAAAGATAGATTATGTAAACTATCTTGAGGACGTGTGCTCAGATCTTAAGGAATGCGTGGAAATTGCGAAAGCTTACGAAATTAAAGACGAGCAAATATGCATAGATCCGGGCTTTGGCTTTGCAAAAACATACGAGCAAAACTTAGAGCTTATGAAAAACATTCATCTCTTGGATGATTTGGGATATCCCCTTTT
>CACZQX010000007.1 GCA_902783445.1 uncultured Lachnospiraceae bacterium | reverse complement strand
TAGGAAAGGAAAGAATTATGGCAAAAGTTGGAATCCTTATGGGAAGCGATTCGGATTTGGGTGTAATGAGTAAGGCAGCCGAGATACTTGAGGAGTTTGGCATTGATTACGAAATGACTATCATTTCGGCACATAGAATGCCGGACGTTTTTTATGATTACGCAACAAAAGCGGAAGAAAAAGGCATTAAAGTTATTATTGCAGGTGCGGGAGGAGCTGCACATCTTCCGGGTATGGCAGCGGCTATTTTCCCGATGCCTGTTGTTGGTGTACCTATTCACACAAAATCTCTTGGCGGTGTTGATTCACTTTATTCAATCGTTCAGATGCCAAGCGGTATTCCGGTTGCAACGGTGGCAATTGACGGTGGTACAAACGCAGGTCTTATGGCAGCCAAGATTCTTGCCGTTTCGGATGATGAATTATTAAAGAAATTAAAAGACTACAAAGCGGGTCTTAAAGATAAAGTTATGAAAAAAGCCCAAAAACTTGAAAAACAGGGTTATAAAGAATATATGAAGGAAATGTAAGGAGCAAAAAAATGGATTATAAAAAAGCAGGCGTTGATATTGAAGCCGGTTACAAATCAGTTGAATTAATCAAAAAACATATTAAAGGAACAATGAGACCCGAAGTACTTACAAATATCGGAGGATTTTCGGGAGCTTTCTCAATCGATAAATACAAAGCGATGGAAAAACCTACACTTGTTTCGGGTAATGACGGTGTCGGAACAAAGCTTAAAATAGCTTTCCTTATGGACAAACATGACACAGTCGGTATCGACTGCGTGGCAATGTGCGTAAACGACGTAATTTGCTGCGGTGCCGAACCGCTTTTCTTCCTTGATTACGTTGCATGCGGAAAGAACGAGCCTGAAAAAATCGAAGCAATCGTAGCAGGTGTTGCCGAAGGCTGCAAACAATCAGGCGCATCACTTATCGGTGGTGAAACAGCCGAAATGCCGGGCTTTTATCCTATAGACGAGTATGATCTTGCGGGTTTTGCCGTTGGTATCGTTGATGAAAAAGACATGATTACGGGCAAAGACATCAAAGCAGGGGATACACTTATCGGTATTGCTTCAAGCGGCGTTCATTCAAACGGTTTTTCTTTGGTAAGAAAAATATTTGTTATGACGGAAGAAAACTTAAAAACATACTATGATACACTTGGAAAAACACTTGGTGAAGAACTCCTTACACCAACAAAAATATATGTAAATGCGCTTAACTCCATTAAAAAATCAGGGGTTAAGATTAAAGGTGCAAGCCACATCACAGGCGGTGGTTTCTACGAAAACGTACCAAGAATGCTTCCTGACGGAGTGCGTGCGGTAATTAATAAAGCAAGTTATCCGGTTCCTCCGATCTTCAAAATGCTTGCGGAAGCGGGAGATGTTAAAGAAGAATCAATGTACAACACATACAATATGGGACTTGGTATGGTAATCGCAGTAGAACCTGCCGACAAAGATACAGTACTTAAAGCTTTGGCAGATGCCGGGGAAAAAGCATACGAAGTCGGCCATATCGAAGCGGGAGAAAAAGGAGTTACATTATGCTAAATGTAGCGGTACTTGTATCCGGCGGCGGAACCAATCTTCAGGCAATTATTGATGCAATTAAAGCAGGTAGTATTACAAATGCCCAAATCAAGGTGGTTATAAGCAACAATAAAGATGCTTATGCCTTGGAACGCGCAAAGGCAGCAGGCATTAAAGAGCTTTGCATATCTCCGAAGGATTTTGAAGACAGAGCAAAGTTTAACGAGGCTTTAATTGATGCCATAGATAAAGAAAACATTGATTTGATTGTGCTTGCGGGATTTTTGGTTGTTATTCCGGAAGCAATGGTTAAAAAATATAAAAACAGGATAATTAACATTCATCCATCTCTTATCCCATCATTTTGCGGAAAAGGCTACTACGGACTTAAAGTCCATGAAGCAGCTTTGGCACGCGGTGTAAAAGTAACGGGAGCAACGGTTCATTTTGTGGATGAAGGCACGGACACGGGCCCTATTATTTATCAAAAGGCCGTTGAAATAAAAGAAGGCGATACGCCGGAAGTTCTGCAAAGACGTGTAATGGAAGAGGCGGAATGGAAACTTTTGCCTCAGGCAATCGATGCCTTGGCAAACGGAAGAGTTAAGCTTGGTTAAAGATTATAAAAATAACAGGAGTTAAAAACCCAATGAAAGTTTTGATAGTAGGTAGCGGTGGTAGAGAGCATGCAATAGCATGGAAAGTGGCTAAAAGCCCAAAGGTTGACAAGATTTATTGCGCGCCGGGAAATGCAGGAATTGCAAGCGTTGCGGAATGTGTTGATATAAAAGCTATGGAGTTTGACAAACTTGTAGCATTTGCAAAGGAAAAGCAGATTGACCTTACGGTTGTGGGAATGGACGATCCTTTGGTAGGAGGCATTGTGGATGCTTTTGAAAAGGAGGGACTTCGCGTATTCGGACCTCGCAAAAACGCAGCTATTTTGGAAGGCTCAAAAGCATTTTCAAAAGACCTTATGAAAAAATATGACATTCCAACCGCAGCTTACGAAAACTTCAACGATGCGGAGGCCGCTCTTAAATATTTGGAGACGGCAAATATGCCGATTGTACTTAAAGCCGACGGACTTGCTCTCGGAAAAGGCGTACTTATCTGCAACACAAGAGAGGAAGCAATTGCGGGCGTTAAAGAAATCATGACGGATAAAAAATTCGGAGATGCCGGAAACAAGATGGTTATCGAAGAATTTATGACAGGTCGTGAAGTAAGCGTACTTTCCTTCGTTGACGGAAAGACAATTAAGATAATGACTTCGGCTCAGGATCACAAACGTGCAAAAGACGGCGATCAGGGCTTAAATACAGGCGGAATGGGAACATTTTCACCAAGTCCTTTCTATACAAAAGAAGTGGATGAATTCTGCAAAAAATATATTTATCAAAAAACAGTGGATGCCATGAGAGAAGAAGGAAGAGAATTTAAGGGAATAATCTTCTTTGGACTTATGTTAACCAAGAACGGTCCAAGGGTTCTTGAATACAATGCTCGTTTCGGCGATCCGGAAACACAGGTTGTGCTTCCACGCATGAAAAACGATATTGTGGAAGTATTCGAAGCTTGCATTGACGGAACATTGGATAAGATAGACCTTCAATTTGAAGACAATGCCGCAGTTTGCGTTTGCCTTGCTTCCGATGGATATCCTGTTTCATATGAAAAAGGTTTTGAAATTAAAGGCTTAGACAGCTTTAAAGATAAAGATTCATATTTTTGCTTCCATGCGGGAACAGCACTTAAGGACGGCAAAATCGTAACAAACGGCGGAAGAGTTTTGGGTATAACCGCTGTGGGAGCCGATTTGAAAGAAGCGCGTAAAAACGCCTATGAAGCAACAAAATGGGTTGACTTTGACAACAAATATATGCGTAACGATATCGGAAAAGCTATAGACGAAGCATAATATTCCTATATTGATGAGGGTTGGATTTATTTAGATTTTTTGGGTTAGTATAATAAAATTGCATTGGAGTAGGACATGAAATCAGGTAATTATACCGAAAAAATCTTAAACAGACGTAAAGCACTTATGGTGTTGCTAATCATAAGTATATTAGCGTCTGTTTTTTGCATAGATTTTCCGGTAAATGCCGCGGGAACAAGGCAAGGTGTAATTAACGGAACCTACGTAAATGTAAGAAACGGTTCGGGAACCTACACCACAACGGTAATCGGACAGCTAACATCAGGGGATAGCGTTGTTATCAATTTTGATGAAAAAGACGTGGACGGCGACCTTTGGTATAACGTAACATGTCAGGCTAAAGGAATTACAGGCTATGTTTTTAACAAATATGTAAGCATAAGCGTTGATTATACATATGACGGGGACTTTGAAAGCTACTTAAATGCTCAAGGCTTCCCGGAAAGCTACAAACCATATCTCAGACAGCTTCATCAAAAATATCCGAAATGGATATTTACGGTAGATAGGATAAATATGAATTTTGCCGATGTTGTTGCGGGTGAAGCATCAGCATTTGCAAGAAATCTTACACCGGCAAACAATTGGGATTGG
>CACZQX010000006.1 GCA_902783445.1 uncultured Lachnospiraceae bacterium | reverse complement strand
CAGACGCGCGGGACTTAAAATCCCGTCGTAGCAATACGGTACCGGTTCGATTCCGGTCGCCGGCATAAATAAAAGCGAGAATTTATTTTCGCTTTTATTTTTTTTGGTGCTTTTTAGGAATAAGAATGTTATAATAAGCTTGTTGCAGATGGTAATGAGGTGTAGTTGTAATGAAGATTTGTCTTATTTCTCCGATTATATTATATAGTTATCAAAAAGAATTTCTCAGTATTCTTACAGATATTGCAAAAAAGCAAGGACATCAAATCTTTGCTTTTACTTGTAGTGTCGACAATTTTGTAGGAGAAAACATTACAAAGAGTGATTTTTCCATATATACACTTCCTAACTTTTCTGATTATGACGGTATTATTTTCTTTGAAAATGTTTTATATAAGGGCCTTAATGATTTTGATATAAAGAAGAAAATCATTGATTCCGGTGTTCCTGCTATTTGTATGGATGCTGTTATTCCTGGCATGGCTTCGGTATCTATTGATAATGAAAAATCAATATATGATTTGGTAATGCACATCCAAAATGAGCATGGAAGAAAAAACATTAATCATATTACAGGGCGAAAGGATCAAAGTGATTCGGAAGCCAGACTTGATGGTTATGTTAAAGCAATACGAGATTTGGGAAATGAAGTTGATTTTGACAGAATTTTTATAGGTGATTTCACAGATACCGGCGGAGAAAAGGCGATTGATCACTTTGTAAATAGCAAAAAACCTTTTGATGCGGTAGTATGCGCAAATGACTACATGGCTATCGGTGCTATTAGAAGACTTAAACATTATGGTATAAAGGTTCCGGAGGATGTTATTGTCACAGGATTTGATGGTAGCAAAGAAGGATTAATGTATTATCCGTCTATTACATCTGTTAGCTGGGATAGCTATTTTATGGCTGAAAAAGCTTTTGATTATTTCAAAAACTTTGATAAATATGGTAATAATCATTTATTTACTAATAATGTAAAACTGTTGCTAAGCGAGAGTTGCGGCTGTAATAAAGATACTAGATTTTCGGAGGAAACAATTAAGGTCAACACTGTGGATTACGTACTTAAGTCTTTTGTGTATAAATATTTTGATGTAAGTATAATGAAGAATTTACTTTATGCGGAATCAATAGAAGATATAAAAAAAGCTGCTGAAATTATTCTGCGAGAAGTAAAAATGGAAAGACTGTATATTTGCCTTGACAAAAAAAATTCCTTTGAAGTTTTGAATGCGGAAAGTGTAGATCCTAAGAGCTATCATAAAAAGAAAGTAAATAAGACTTTGTTTTCGGGCGAAGCAACTATGACATTAGCATTTGAATCGGGAAAATTTGTTCAGTATGCTGACTTTAAAACCTCAGAGTTATTACCCGCACATTGTAAGGAATGGCTTACTTCGGGTACATATCTGGTGTTACCTATTCATGATAATATGCATGTTTTCGGATATGCTATACTTTCCGATGAAAGAATGCTTGATAGACCGGATCAGGTATGCAGATGGCTGCAATCTTTAGGTATTGCTTTGTTTAATATTCAGCAAATCAACCAATTGAAGGCAATGAACAGATATATGGAAAATATGTGGACCTTGGACACTTTTACGGGTTTGTACAATCGTGCCGGATTTAACAGGGCTGTTCCCGAAATAGTAAAAAAATGTAAACAGACTAGCAAGCAGTTATATGTTGTATTTGCGGATGTGGATGGTTTGAAATTTGTTAATGACAGCTATGGTCACGACGAGGGTGACAGATATATACTTGGTATAGCAGATGCAATTAAAAAAAGCTGCATGGACGGTCAAATAGTTATGAGGTATGGAGGCGATGAATTTGTAATTGTCGGAATTGCGGAAAACGAAGGAGAAGTAGTGGAATTCACAGAAACTCTTTATGCATATATTGATACCACTTTTCCGGACAAGAAGAAATACAGAGCAAGCGCAAGCTTAGGCTATACAATGGCAGGAGCAGATGAGGATATTCAATGGGATAATCTTATAAGCCAGGCTGATTTCAAGATGTATCTTGAAAAGAAAAAGAAAAAATCAGTAAGAAAATAAAAGTGTAAAATCCCTTGATTTTTAAATATGTGTATGCTATTATAGTCAATGTCGTATTAACGGCATGTGCGTTTAGCTCAGCTGGATAGAGCGTCTGGCTACGGACCAGAAGGTCGGGGGTTCGAATCCTCTAACGCACGTTAAGGCTTCAAGGTTTTCTTGAAGCCTTTTCTTTGAAAATAATAGGTTTATTTGGAGGAATAATTAATGAAAAAGATTAAGGTTATTACTTTAATTGCAACATTGGTTGTAGTGTCAGCATTTGCAACAGGTTGTGCAAACAAACAGGCAGTTAAAGATTTGACAAATGAGCTTGAATCACTTGCAAATGAATTGGAGACAGTTGATAATGATGAAAAAGCAACAACAGTACCTATTCAAGTTGCGGAAGGATCGGTTGAAGATTTCTACTCAAAGAATAATGGTATAAAAATTGTTAACGATCAGCTTGAGCAAGCCAGATTAAGCCAGTATGCAGATACTTATAAGTCAATGACATTTGAAGTCAGCGGAAATACGATTACATACACATATGTATTTAAAGAGGGATTGACTGCAGATGCTCAGGCGCTTAGAGAAAGTCTTACAGAAGAAATGGGAAATGAGACAAAAGATAAGATTGAAGCAGAAGCAGGTGTAAGACCTACAAAGGTTTCATTTATATATGAAGAAGCTGATGGTACGTTAATAACCGAAATCAGCTATTAATAAGTAATAAAAATTAAAGCCGGCTATATGCCGGCTTTTTTATGTACATGACGAGTAAAATACAGAAAGCTTGCTTTCTTGCATTAAACAACCGATACAATCCGGAAATGTCGCTTGAGCAGCTTTCGATGATTTGTATAATGACAAAGAAAATAGTCTAGAGTAAAAACTCTAGACTACCTTGAGGGGAGTATAAATAAATAATAAGGGGTTATACATAGAAACGATTATCTCTCGTTCCTATGAAACAAATTATAGTATATAAGAGAACAAAAATCAACAGGAAAATCAAAAAAGCATGAGCGAATTTTTAGCTATTTTGCAACAGATTTCAGAAAAATATCTAACAATTAAAAAGAAGTTTGTAAATATTATAATAAACACAAAATATAGTGTCTTTAATCAAATGTTACGGAAAAATTACATTTATTTTTTGGCTTAAAAGTATCTGTTAAATTTGTTTAATCTATTATATACTATAAAAATAGAGGGAGATTTTCATTAAGCGGAGTAATAATGGATAAATATGAATTTGTCGCTCCATGTCATTTCGGACTGGAATCTGTATTAAAAAGAGAAATAATAAACTTGGGATATGATATTATCCGTGTTGAAGATGGCAGGATTACCTTTGCGGGTGATGACTGTGCTGTTTGTCGTTCAAATATGTTTTTGAGGACGGCAGAGAGAATTCTTTTAAAACTTGGAGAAGCTCATGCCGAGTCTTTTGATGAATTGTTTGAAGCCGTAAAGGCAATGGAATGGGAAAGGTTCATTCCGGTTGATGGGAAATTTTGGGTAACAAAGGCAACTTCCGTAAGAAGTAAAGTTTTCAGCCCTACAGATATACAAAGAATAGTGAAAAAAGCAGTCGTAGAGAGACTAAAAAGTGTATACAACGTAGACTGGTTTGAAGAAAAGGGTAATTCTTTTCCTATAAGGGTTTCTTTTGTAAAAGATGAGGCTTTGATAACAATTGATACAACCGGAGAATCACTTCACAAAAGAGGTTATCGCAAGATTAATTCAAAAGCTCCTATTTCCGAGACCTTGGCTGCGGCACTTATTATGTTGACACCTTGGAAGAAGGATAGAGTATTGTTGGATCCTTTTTGCGGAAGCGGTACATTTCCGATTGAAGCGGCATTGATGGCGGCGAACATTGCCCCGGGATTAAACCGAGAGTTTTTGTCGGAAAGCTGGAAACATTTAATTAAAAAGAGAAATTGGTATGATACGGCAAATGAAGCCAATGATCTGGCTGATTACAACGTAAAACCTGAGTTGTTCGGATATGATATAGATGCAAATGTTATTAAAGCGGCTATAGCCAATGCCAATAATGCGGGAGTGGAAAACATGGTTCATTTTGAGCAGAGACCGGTATCGGAACTTAGCAATCCCGCGGAATATGGATTTATAATTACCAACCCTCCTTACGGTGAAAGGCTTGAGGATGCGGAAGGATTAAAGAAAATATACGGTGAGTTGGGAGAACGCTTTAAATTATTGGACACTTGGTCAGCATACGTAATAACCTCCTATTCCGATATTGAGACGGATATGGCTCTTAAAGCCGATAAAAACAGAAAAATCTACAACGGTATGATAAAAACGTATTTTTATCAGTTTATGGGACCGAAACCTCCCAAAAAATAGCAATTTGTAAGAACAAAGAGTGATTGTGAAATGAAAAGAAAAATTCTGCTTATTGTTGCAGCGGCAGTAGTGTTTGTCGGAGTTATATTTGCACTATTTGCTTTTAACAGAAATGAATATATTGTTAAAGCTGCAGGCGCTAATGCTAACGCCTCTGTTTGGCATGAGCAGATTTCAAAGGATGTTAATTCAAAAAACATCCAACTAATAATTGATGGCAAGACTGTTGAAGCACATCGAGGCAAGGTCTATATGAATAAAGAACTTGTGATGATGATTCCTTCTGATAGCCTTAAAGAAGCGCTTGATTGTGCGGTTAATTTTTACAACGGAGAAAAACTCATAATCGAACGCGGCTCTACCATAGTTGAAATGCACAAAGCTTCGAACATTGTGATGATTAACGATAAAAACGTTGAAATCAAAAATGCCATTGAAATAATAGATGGAGTTGTTTATGTTTCGGCGGATGTATTAACAGAGGCATTTCAATATGACTATGTATGGGATGCACAAACCATTACGGCGACTCTTACATCTACGGTAGAACAGCAGGCTTTGCCGAGTTATTACAATTACATGGACAACGGAAGAATACCGCCTGCCAAGAATCAGGGATTGACGGGAGCTTGTTGGGCATTTGCGGCATTAAACGCCTTGGAAAGCACACTTTTACCGGAAGAATCTTATGATTTTTCGGAAGATCATATGACGCTTAATAATTCTTTCAATGCAAATGTATACGATGGAGGGGATTATTTGATGTCTCTTGCTTATCTTGCTGCATGGCAGGGACCTGTGCTTGAAATTGACGATCCTTTTGGCGATGGAGAAACAAATGATGAATTGAGTGCGGTTAAGCATGTAAGGGAAGCACAGATTATCCAGGCAAAAGATTTTATCGGAATAAAGAAAATGGTATATAAATATGGCGCGGTTCAAAGCTCGTTATACACTTCGATGAACGTGGTTGCGGGATATTCCACATATTATAATCCGAATGAAAACGCCTATTGCTATGTTGGAATCGCAAAGCCGAATCATGATATTGTTATTATCGGCTGGGACGATGAATATCCAAAAGAAAACTTCACTATGGATATTGAAGGCGACGGCGCTTTCATATGTATGAACAGCTGGGGAAGCGGTTTTGGTAACAACGGCGTCTTCTATGTTTCTTATTATGATTCAAATATCGGTGTCCACAACATTGCTTATACGGCTGTTGATGAAGCGGACAATTATGACAATATATATCAATATGATTATTGCGGATGGATAGGCCAGCTGGGATACGGCGAAGAAAGTGCTTATTTTGCCAGCGTATATGAAGCTCAAAGCGATGAGGATTTGGAAGCTGTCAGCTTTTATGCTACCGGAACGGACACAAATTATAGCGTGTATGTATGTCAGAACTTTGAATCCGTCAGCTCTCTTAATATATATGTAACTCCGAATGCGGAGGGCAGCTTTAAAAATGCGGGGTATTATACCGTAGATTTGAAGAGTCCGGTGTCTCTAATGGCCGGGCAAAAATATGCAATTATCGTTAAAATCGAAACGCCCGGGGCTACAAGGCCTATAGCGGTAGAGTTTTATAATGACTATAAAACCGAAACCGTAACTTTGGAAGGGAAAGAAAGTTATATCAGCCTTAGGGGATTCGAGTGGGAAAATACACAAGAAAAGCATGAATGTACGGTTTGCTTAAAAGCATTTACCAACAACAAATAATTTAGTGAAAACAGGTGGAATTGTTATGAAAGTAGTCTTTGCGACATCCAATGAACATAAATTGGCGGAAGTAAGAGAAATACTGTCCGGTTCGGGTATAGAAGTATTGTCTTTAAAAGATGTAAATGTTTCCATGGACGAGGTGGAAGAAACGGGCAAGACTTTTAAGGAAAATGCCATAATTAAGGCAAAATACGTAGCGGAAAAGACAGGGATGCTGTCTCTTGCGGATGATTCGGGTCTTGAAGTGGATTATATAAACAAGGAACCGGGTATATATTCCGCAAGATATATGGGTGAAGATACTTCTTATACTATTAAGAACAATAATATTATAGAAAGATTAAAAGATGCAAAGGAAGGCGAAAGAAGCGCCAGGTTTGTTTGTGCTATAGCTGCGGTTTTTCCGGATGGCAGAATTCTTGATACACAAGGGACCATGGAAGGCGAAATTGCCCATGAAATTAGAGGAGAAAACGGTTTCGGATATGATCCTATATTATATCTTCCCAAGCTAAAAAAAACATCCGCGGAGCTTTCGCCTGAGGAGAAAAATGCCATAAGTCACAGAGGAAAGGCATTGAGAAGCATGAAGGAAATGCTTTAGAACGGCTAATAGAGCCATTTAAAAAAGTTATCAAAATATAAAAAATTCAGTTGACAATCCCGAAAGCGTATTATATAATAACTCTTGCGTTACGCGATACACCAATAACGGGGTGTGGCTCAGTTTGGCTAGAGCGCTTGATTTGGGATCAAGAGGTCGCAGGTTCGAATCCTGTCACCCCGATAAAAATTTAAAATTTGTCAACATGCGGGTGTAGTTCAATGGTAGAACACTAGCCTTCCAAGCTAGATACGTGGGTTCGATTCCCATCACCCGCTTTTACAATAGAATATAGCATTCTCTTGTATATGTGTTCGTAGCTCAGCTGGATAGAGCAACGGCCTTCTAAGCCGTGGGTCGGGGGCTCGAATCCCTTCGAGCACGTTTTTGTCTTTTTAAGGCATATGGTGGGAGTGGCGCAGTTGGCTAGCGCGCCAGATT
>CACZQX010000005.1 GCA_902783445.1 uncultured Lachnospiraceae bacterium | reverse complement strand
GAATTGCTCATATTTGATTCTTCCCAGCTCCAAGGCATATAGGTCATGCAAACATCCCATGGGCTTACTTCAAAGCCCAAATAGTTTAAATACATTGTAAGACTTACGCCCTCGCAACCGCTTGGAAGGCCCGCATCCATTTGATTTATGTAGGGAACATTCTCCAAAAAGTATGAGTTTTCCGCATGTTTAAGTGCCGCATATTCTTCGGCGCTGTATGTTTCGTATTCGATTTCTTCTTCGGTTTCAATGTCGTTGGATTTATTTAGATTTGCTATAAGAGCATCCAATGAATCTTCATCCAGATTGTTTATTTTTTTCAGAACAATGCTGTTTTCTTCGTTCATTGAATTTAATTGTCTTATTAAAATAATCGAAAATACAAGAGCAACTGCCGTAGCCAAAATTGCTATGATTATTGCCGCCTTTGATGACTTCATCTGTTTTATCTCCCCAAACTATAATAAGCGACGCATTTTTCCGCCCTTAATATAATATATATAAAAGATTTATAAGTCAATTTTAACATAAAAATCACAGATTTTTAAACTTATATTCGCAGTTATTTTGTTTTCAAAGAGAGGATTTTATGGTATTATTTCACAAGATGATTGTTTAAAAACAAGCGATTATAATAGATTTATTTAAAGGCATTTTGCCGGAAAAGAGGTAAGATATGAAACTTTGGGGCGGACGATTCACTAAAGAAACAGATGATAAAGTTTTTGCATTTAACGAATCTCTTTCGTTTGATCAGAGATTTTGGAAACAGGATATAGAAGGCAGCATCGGTCACACACACGGTCTTGTGCGTGCGGGGATTTTGACAGAAGAAGAGGGCGATTCAATCATTAAAGGACTTGAGCGTATTTACGACAAGTTCGAAGACGGTTCCATCGACCTTTCCGGCGGCTATGAAGACATTCATTCCTTCATAGAAGCAAAGCTTACCGAAGACATCGGGGAAGCGGGCAAAAAGCTTCATACGGGCCGCAGCCGCAACGATCAGGTTGCCCTTGATATGAGAATGTACGTGCGCGACGAAATCGATGATATCGACCGCGAACTTTACAAAATCATCGCTGTACTTGTTATTATTTTCGAGAAAAACATGGATACTTACATGCCGGGCTTTACACATATGCAAAAAGCTCAGCCTATTACTTTGGCTCATCACATCGGCGCTTACATCGAGATGTTTATCCGCGACCGCGGTCGTATGGCTGACATCAGGCGCCGTATGAACTTCTGCCCATTGGGCTCGGGCGCTTTGGCCGGTACAACTTATCCGATTGAGCGCGAATATACCGCAGAACTTCTTGAGTTTTACGGCCCGACCTTAAACTCAATCGACGGCGTTTCCGACAGAGATTACATTATCGAGCTTCTTAGCGCATGCTCAACAATTATGATGCACTTAAGCCGTTTTGCGGAAGAGGTTATTACATGGAATTCCAACGAATATCAGTTTATCGAGCTTGATGATGCTTATTCCACCGGTTCATCCATTATGCCTCAAAAGAAAAACCCTGATATAGCAGAACTTGTACGTGGTAAGACAGGTCGTGTTTACGGCGAACTTATGGCATTCCTTACAACAATGAAAGGTTTGCCTTTAGCCTACAACAAGGATATGCAGGAAGATAAAGAGGGCACTTTTGATGCAATCGATACAACAAAGACTTGCCTTTCACTCTTTACGGAGATGATGAGAAGTGCCAAATTCAACAAAGAAAGAATGCTTGAAAGCGCAAAAGGCGGCTTTATTAACGCAACCGACGCTGCTGATTACCTGGTAGGTAAGGGCGTTGCTTTCAGAGATGCTCACGGAATTGTAGGTGAGCTTGTGCTTAAAGCAATAGAGCTTGGAGTTTCTTTGGATGCCCTTCCTTTGGAAGAATACAAAAAAATATCGCCTGTTTTCGACGAAGATATCTTTGAAGCAATCGATATCGAAACATGCGTAAACAGACGTAAAACAATCGGTGCTCCGGGAAAAGAAGCATTGGAGTTCGAGCTTGAACAGTACAAGAGATATGTAAACAGTTTGTAGGGAGCTGTCTTTAAGGAGTAATTATTATGCAGTGTGATTATTGTGCCTACTATGGCTATGATGAGGAACTGGACATGTATTATTGCGATGTCAACATGGACGAAGACGACATGGCAAGATATATGAGCTCGGGTTATAAGGATTGTCCGGGATTTCGAAACGGTGACGAATACGAAGTCGTGAAACATCAGATGTAAATATTTAATAATTAAATAACTAACAGCTACAAGCCAAAATCCCAGTGCTTATCAAGGATTTTGGCTTTGTTATTCTTGACATAAGCATTAAATTAAGGTTAAAATAGTAATTACTAAAGGGATTAAATAAGAGGGTATGACATTAAATAATAGCGATAAAAAAATATTTGATGAATATATAAAAAACAGATTTGAAAATGCAAAGGAAATCAGCCGGACGGAGGATGATTCTTTGGGATTTTGGGACAATATAATAAACTATGCTCTGATTTTCGGGTATGCGGATGCCTTAAACAACAAAATTTGCCCGGGACATCCCACTGAGTTTGAAAGTCCCGAAAAGCTGAACATCAGCATTCATGAATCTTTTGCGGGAAAGATAGCTGTTATAAGCCTTGGAAATACAAAAGACTTTGAGAACTTTTGTACAAACCTGGCATATGGCGGAGTTCGTCCCGATAATTTGGCCAATACGGGAGCTGCTTTTATTCATGGCAAGAAGGTCAATTTTATTATTGCTTCGAATAAACCCTACAGCAATGTTACGGCCAAAGAGATTGGATTGGATGAAGAGGACTGGCTAAATAAGAGCAGGCTGATTCGCCTTGAACATGAATCTACGCATTTTTTTACTAAAAAAACATACGGAATAACAAACAATATCTTGCACGACGAAGTAATGGCCGATTTTATGGGGATATATGAGGCATTCGGATATTATAAGGCAGAATTGTTTTTACGTTTTATGGGGATTATAAAAGGAAGCGGTAATAGGCTTGGCTTTTATACGAAAGATCTTTCGGATGATGTAAAATCCGAGCTTGCAAATCTTACGAAGGATGTTGCATACAGCCTTGAAAAATGGTCATTAACAAATGATTTTTTGTCCATGACAAAGGCTGAGCGCATTAAATATATGTGCAAAGCGGGTCTTTCCGG
>CACZQX010000004.1 GCA_902783445.1 uncultured Lachnospiraceae bacterium | reverse complement strand
GATTTGGAAAGAAAATTTATAAAGAATAATTCAGTCTCAAAGGAAGATTTTATGGCTCAGTTCGAGGCTGAGTCCATGGAGATAACTGTGGAGGTCAGATACTGCTGGCACAAGGGTGTAAGTCCGTTCCCACTGTTCGGAAAGGAATCCCTTGCAAGCTTTGATTATCTTGTTCCGTGGCTTAACGACCCGGAAGGTCCGCTTGGAGCATTTGGAAAAGTCTTCTGGTTTTGTAAAAAAAGCATATTCGGATATCCTTACAAGCCAGAGTTTAAGGTTGGCAGGATATACCGCCTGTGTGTAAGACCCGGACGTTTTACGGACATGCCCAGGTACAGATACTTTTTATTAGATGAAATTCTTGAGGAGAATGTTGATCTGACCAGGGACGATAATGTTTACAGGAATGCGCTTGAAAGGTACTATAAGGATACCGAGTCAGAAGCAGTAGAAATGTCAGTTCTGATCAGAAGGGACATAGATATCAAAAATCGTAAGATGAATACGCAGTATTCCGTCAATAACGTTATTACTGCTTTCAAAGCGGTACGTTTTGCGGGTTCCGGCAATGCGAGGATGATTGACGGTATTTTGGAGATACCTTTTGATGACAGGGATTTCATTGGAAACAGGAGCATAAAACTAAAGGCCGGAAGCATCATTCGGATAACCGCAAGGAGACGTACAGCGCGTGAGATGGAAAATATCTATATTCTGGATCGGCTGCTGGAAACGAATATTCAGGATAATGAACTTCAAAAACTGAGCGCAGAAGCTCTTGTACCTGGGAAATGGCATATTGATGGTATCGGTGATTTTGATGTGAAAAACGGCGAGGCAACGGGAGTGATTCTGTGGGATCTCTCGGATAATACATCCGAAGTGGATGTTACCCTCACATGTGATAGAGATAATCCGAAGTCGGTGGCTTTGGCTACGGCTCATCTGATTAAAGTCCTAGGGAATAAGTCCTCATTTGAAAGAAAAATATATGATCTGATGATAGAGGAATTTGCAGACGCGAATGGTATGATTGTAACCTGGGAGGGCGAAAAAGAGGGAGGTGTGACTCTTACAAAAGAGGAATTTGTCAGTAGACTTCATATTTCGAATCTGTGGCTTAAACCCGATGGTTCGGGTTCGGTCTGGATTGACTTAGATGAGATGTTCACTGATCATGCTTATGCTGTGGATATAAATGCCGATGGTACATTTGAGACACAGGGGCTGATGGGATAAAGGAATACTTGGTTGAAAAAAGCACGACAACTTCAAGTTTATCGAGGAGATAAGATTGAGCAATATAATATTAAAAATCGCGACAGAAGAAGATATGCAGACGGTCTGGGAGATGCAGGTCAAAGCCTTTTCGGGCCTCTTGGAGAAGTATCAGGACTACGATATAAGCCCGGCAGCCGAGAGTTTAGAGAATGTCATGGCAAGATTTAAGCAGTCATGGACGACTTACTATTTCATTATCGCTGACGATATACCTGTGGGGGTCATCCGGGTGATTGACAGAAAAGATGGCAGCAGAAAGAGGATATCTCCGATTTGGATCATGCAGGAATACAGAAACAAAGGCTATGCGCAGGCTGCTATGATGGCTGCAGAACAAATATACGGGGCTGATAACTGGAGTCTGGACACAATCCTACAGGAGAAAGGGAATCTTCATCTGTATGAGAAGATGGGATATCATCAGACCGGACAAATCGAAAAGATTAATGATCGGATGGATATTGTATATTACGAGAAGAATTAGTATAGCAGATCGATATTGAGAGAGGATGAGATAATTTGTTAAATTTGAATGTAATTGGATTAGTGCAAACCGGTGATATGAAAGGTTATTATGTTAAACCGGTTCAAGATACTGATGGTACGGGTGGTTACTATCTGTTCTTTTCAAAAGATTTCAGCATTAAACAGGCTGAGGGATTTGATGAGTGGTACCTGAATTCAGAAGATATATCAAAAAGGATTTGAGAACTAAACATAGATTGGCAGAGTTGATTCTTGGATTGTTCAATTCAAACTGAGAAAAAACAAAGGCAGATTTTTCAATTAAAAGAAACAAATGGACGGTGGAACAAATGATTCTAATTGTTATAGATGTGCAGAAAGGCATAACGAATGAGAAGCTCTACGCCTTTGATGAATTCAGGAATAATGAGGCAAGACTCATAAATGAAGCTCGTAAAAACGGAATCGAAGTTGTGTACGTAAGACATGATGATGGTGAAGGTTCTGGCTTTTCCAAAGGGGATGAGGCATTCGAGATATATGATGATATAAAACCTCATGACGGAGAAAAGATATTTGATAAAAAAGTTAACAGCTGCCTTAATCATAAAATCGGACTTGTTGAGTACCTTCAAAACAAACATATCCATTCGCTGATTATTACAGGCCTTCAGACAGATTATTGTATTGATGCTACCGTAAAAAGTGCTTTTGAAAACGGCTTTGAAGTGATCGTTCCTGCCGGATGCAATTCCACTTGCGACAACGCATATATGGATGCGGAAACAACATATAAGTTTTATAACGAATCCATGTGGCCCAATCGGTATGCAAAATGTATTTCAATAGATGAGACTCTTCATCGCATGAAAGAGTATACTCCAAAGAATCCTGCAAACTCGATTTACCCTTGCGGGACCGGAATGATAGAAACCGAAAGACTTTTACTTAGAGGATTCAGATACAGCGATATGAAATCGATGATGCGTAACTGGGTTTCGGATGATGAAGTTCAATGGATGTATGGAGAGCCTTCCTACAAGACAAAGGAGGAAGTCATTTCACTTCTGGATGAATATGTCGGAAGAAATCAGAGCGGATATTACTTCCGCTGGGCTGTGATTGAAAAGGAAAGCAAAGAGTGTATCGGGCAGATCGCGTATTTTCTTGTGAGTTCCGATAACAGATTTGCAGAAATCGAATATTGTATCGGCAAGGCTTTTCAGCATAAAGGATATGCCACGGAAGCGACAAAGGCTGTCATAAACTATGGATTTGACAAGATAGGACTCAATAAAGTTCAAATCTGTGTCAGACCATCTAATATTGCATCCGCTAAAGTGATAGAAAAATGTGGATTTAAGAAGGATGGTAATTTAAGGCAATATTTCTATAGAGACGGAGCTTATGAAGACCGGATGTATTTCTCCATTCTGAATGATGAAAGGTAGGCTAAGTATAACGAGTTGATCGAAAGTCAAAGGCAAAAAATCAAGTTTACGGTGGTGATTTATTATGAAAATAGAATATAGGCAAGCAACCATGGAAGATATAGAACTGCTGATTGATATTTATAATGCTTCATTTTACAGCGATTATCTGAGATACGGGGCTTGTCCGGGATATGGAAATTCGAAAGAAAAGATGAAAAAGTCAATCATACAGCACCCGAAACATATCATACTTTGTGATAATGAGCCTGTTGGATGTGTATCATATACAAAGCTTGGTATGGGAGTATATGAGGTTGCCTGTTTGTGTATTGTTCCTGAATTTCAAGGTAAAGGAATGGGAACTCAGGCAATTAGGTTTTTGAAGACATTTCTTGAAGATTGGAAGAGACTTACTTTAGTGACGCCCATAGACAAGAAAGAAAATATAAAGTTTTATACTGAAAAATGTGGATTTCATATAGAATCAATAGAAAGAGATGGCGATGTAGAACTCGCTCGATTTGTTGCTGAAAGGTAAATCGGAGTTTATCGAGCGGTGCCCATCCGCCAAATGCTTCGCATTCGTCGGATGTCGCGCTGTCGCGCTATCGTCTGTTCGCAATATGAGCAGGCTTGT
>CACZQX010000003.1 GCA_902783445.1 uncultured Lachnospiraceae bacterium | reverse complement strand
GCCGCGCTTAAGGGCAAGCTGGGCACTATAATCAAACTCCAGGTAGTCACAACCGCCGCATTCCGCGGAATAAGGACACGGACTCTCTATGCGGCTTGGCGAAGGCTCTATTAATTCCACTATCCTTCCCATAGCGAATCTTTTTTTCACCTTCGTAAGCTCTACTTCCGCCCGGTCCCCCGGCAGCGCACCACTGGCAAAGACAGTGAATCCGTCTACTTTACCGATTCCCTGCCCTTTGTCGCTCATATCAACTATTTCAACTGTTACAATCTGACCTTTTTCAAACATGAATGCATTATATCATAGAAATACTTTCACAAACAGTTCTCATCTCATCATCTGTACAGCCCTCATCGAGGTACACTCTGGCTATCCGGTCCTTGAAGCATAGTATCCATTCGCTGTTTTCCACGTCTTCATCTTCCGGATCTTCTAGTTTGTATTTATATACTTTGACTACCGGAAGTTTGGAATCTTTTACTTCCTCAAAACCTTCATCAGGTGTATCAACCGGAATACTTCCGAGAATGCCTCCCTCATCGATTATACCTTTCAGGCACCATTTGTAAAAAAAGCCTTTGTAAGCATCCGCTGTGTTGAATTTGTAAAGATCGTAGTCTACATCAATCTCTTTACCATTCTCTTTTATCGGTTTGTCTGAATGATCATGTGAAAGGAAAATCGTTTCTTTATGTTCATTAATATATTCTTCCTCATCATCCAAGGCATTAAAAAAGTGAATAACCGGCACCGAAGTAACCGCAATAACAAGGAGGAAGGTCGCAACCACAGTTATGCCTAGGTTTTTTCCTCTGGACACACCCATCTTCTGCATTTTTCTCGACAATCCACTCACAGCCAAAATAGTAAGTATCGCTACGATAACAGCAGATACCATAATAAGAGATTCCTCTGATAACGGAGTAAGTATCGCCGGTATAAAACTCAGCGGCCATACGACAAGGAGAAAAATAGTAACTGTTCTGGACACTTTACCATAGGGCTTGGCCGATTTCATACACCCCTCATCTCTTACAGACTTATTTGACCTAAGGATCCAAAGACCGTAACAGGCCAGATCCAAAAGTATTAAACAAATAACAATCGTAGTCATGAGCACTGCGAATATTAATGCGTAGTCTGAAAGAATCAATGCAGGGTTCTTTATGAGGGTAAATATATTGTCATTTATAAATAAAATCGCCAGAAGGAATATTATATTAGGTGCAATAAAAGCACCTGCCATGCTCCTCTTTATACTGCTGTACTTTATTTCTTCATCCGTATCTATTGGAACGGCACCGGGATCATCGTTGGCATAAATCTGCATTTTACCCTTGCCGCATACTCTTTTCCATCCTGTTCCCTCACAAAATTGGGCGAATTCATTTTTCAGATCGCTTTCGTCAGGATCATATGCCGACGCATTAGGAAAGTAGACGACAGAGTACTTCATATCACAAGGATTACCCTTTCTGAATTTCCAAAAAGCCGCACCAACGTCTTCAAGTATCCAGCCGTCTTTTGCCATATCCCTAAACATCTCTTCCAGATATTCATAATCAAAAGGCAAAAAGTTTAACGGTCTCCTTTTATACTCACTCATCTCTGTCCCCTTTCAAAATATCTGTCATAATCTTTTATCTGAGCTTTAAGTCGCTCATCTTCTTCTGCAAGTACCTTCTCCCCGATATCTGTAATCATATAACTGCGCTTTCTTCCCTCCACCTTCGTTTCTTCTATCATTCCCGCTTCGGAAAACTGCTCCAGCAGATTATACAGAGTACCCGGCCCGATTCTCACACGTCCATCAGTCATCTCTGCGACTAATTCCATAATGTCGGTGCCGCAACACTCCCTTTTCATACAGATGAGAATGTAATACATTTGTTCCGTTAATGTCTTGAATTTATCCCGCGACATAGTAATCACCTTCTTGCTTTGAGTTAAATATCGAATATCGATATTTACACTTACATCATAATATCGATATTCGATAATGTCAACAAAAATGTTTTCAAATCATGAGGCCCTGCCATAAACTATGGACAACAACCCTCACCTGCATTAAACTATCATTATGCAGAATCAATTCCAGAGAACAGAATCAATACTCGGTCCTAAATCGACGGCTCGGCTGAAAGAATGCCATGTCATAGTTTTCGGATGCGGCGGAGTCGGTGGCTACGTCATTGAATCTCTTACGCGAAGCGGCGTGGGAAAAATCGATATAGTTGACAGCGACGAAGTAGATATAACAAATCTGAACCGGCAAATAATCGCAACCCATGACACTGTTGGAAGAAACAAGGTGGATGTGTTTGAAGAAAGAATAAAAAGCATAAATCCCAATGTGGCTTTGCGGACATTTAACGGCACATACCTTTCTATGGAAGCATATGAAAAGCGCACATCTTCAACACCTGAAGGTACTTTGCTCACCTGCAATGATTTTAACTTCGCAGGTTACGATTACATTATTGACGCCATAGACACCGTTTCATCCAAAATCGATTTAGTCCTTCAGGCAGAAAAGTCCGGCACGCCTATCATATCCGCAATGGGTTGTGGCAATCGCATAGATCCGTCAAAGCTGACCTGCACCGATATTTTTAAAACCCACACAGACCCACTGGCAAAGGTAATGCGCAAGGAACTTAAGTCCCGTGGAATTAAAAAACTTGATGTGGTTTACTCAACAGAAGAACCCATAAAACCAAACTTTGAAGGGCTTAGCGGCGACCTGCCTGCACGCAAAAACGCCCCGGGTTCCTCACCCTTTGTACCGGCAGCCGCAGGGCTGTTAATCGGGTCAATTGTGGTTAAAAACCTATTAAAAAAAATCCTAAATGAGTTATCATTGTGTCAGGAAGGAAGTCGCTTAAACGACTAACTCAACCTTTATGGGCTGCCGCCTTAGTTCTGGGCTTTGGCGGCTTTTTTATTGAAGCTTATTGTCACTCTTAGAATCTTACGATTCCATGTTAGAGTCACTCTAATCATCTCAGACTCTCCTTTCCTCAATCTTACCATGGCCATCACCTCCTTGGCGGTAGGAATGTAGTAAAATGATTCGGTTGAGTCAGCCGCTTTTGCTTGTCCTTCCTGATGCCATCAGTATAACAGACAAAAAGATGCATATCAACTAAAATTTGGAATTGTATCAAACAATTACATTTACTTATAATCTGCAATCTCTATGTCGTATTTTAATAATAAACTCTTCAGTTTAT
>CACZQX010000002.1 GCA_902783445.1 uncultured Lachnospiraceae bacterium | reverse complement strand
TGCAAAGCCTGTGCTTTTTGCTGTACTCTTTTTTCTTCAAGAAGTTTTTGCTCCGAAGGGGATGCTTCCGAATTAAAGGCCTGAGATTTTTTAGGTTTTTTGCCTTTTTTGCCGGTCTTCAATCCCTCAATAACATCTTCCAAGACCTTAACAAACATATCATGAAGTTTGTTAATGTCATCATCTATATACAAGTTTTGCTTGTAAACATAATTAATGCTTAATTTATCATCAAAGAAATAATAATTTATTGTAAGAGGCGGATTGACTTTTTCCAAATCCCTGTAGCTGTTAATGGAAATCTCGCCGTTTTTCTTAAAGCTCATGGTATCATTGATTACGGTATAATCAAAGAAATTATGAACGCACTTAAAATGCCTTTCCACTACTTCTTCCAAATACTCGTCAATTTCTTCCAAAGAAACCACGGTATTTGCAACGGATTCGGAAATATGTTTCCAAAGGCTTTCAACCGCTTCGCCGTCATCATAGATTACCGGGATAACATTAAGACTTTCGCCTTTGCAAACCATTCCCAGGGCTAACTTTTCCACATTGTTTTGTTGTGCTAAAAACTTGCCCCAGGCCTTCATTATAATGGCGGAAGGATCCACAACCATTTTTTCCGCGCATGCTGATAGGTTCTGTGTTATTTTTTCACCCAAGGAAAAGTAAATCGATTCGGTTTCAATCCCAAGGTTATCTAAGTTCATGCCCGGATATTTGGCCGCTTTCGGCATACTGTCTCTGATACCTTCCCAATAAGCAAGGGCCTTTTTCTTAATGGTTTTGTTCATTCTTTCAATGGCGGGATCGTTTACATGAGGAATATTTCCTTCTTTTACTTTATAGCCATCGAAAACTTTAAATAAAAAGTTACGCACGCCGCCGAATTCCACACCCGGAAATGCGTACATACTCAATATTACGATAATTTTGTCAGGTCCTATTTCGTAAACCTGAAGCTTAAGAATGGAATCTCGCTCAACATCATATACATGTCTGATTTCTGCCGCAAGAACATTCTTTATTATAAAATTTTGCTTTTCTGAACTTAAACCGATTAAGCTGGTTATCGGGAAAACAGTGTCTTCTGATTTGAGCACTATTTTAAGAGGACGACTTACGCCCTTAGCGATGTACATAGTTCTGAAAGCAGGATAATCGTTGCGATATTCGTTATATCTTTGCATTAATATTTCGGGATCTTGTTCTCCCTCCATATACCAGATGAAAATACGATTATGCAATTTCCTACCGTTTTCGGTGTTTTTGATTACACGCCAAGCATTGTCATCCACATCGTCTATGGATTCGATTTCGCCGTCAACGTGCATCAATACTTTTTGAATTTCCGATCCATGGTGCTCATTGAGGAAATCCCCAATGATTGCCATGTTCTTATCGTGCTTTGCTTTTTTAATGGCGGTGTTTATGGCACTTACCGCCACGTCAAAGCTTAAATTCATGTCTCCGGAAATGTGTTTTTTGTCCTTGAGATTAATATCCATACTTTACTCTCTTACTCTTTGCACTCTTCCTTAAGAACTTCAAATAAGTCACGGGTTCTTTCTTTGATGTTGGATGGAAAGCTCTTTGAGGTGAGTATTTGTGATATAAGTTTCTTGGCTACCGGATAGTCTTTGTTTCTTCTTGCAAGTTCGGCACAAAGAAGAGTGAATTTGGACTCATCCATACCGGCAATCGGAAAATTTTCTTTTGACATTGCATCGGAAAATCCCACATAAGCCTTGCTTAAGAAACTATCTTCCATTTTTGCAAGCTCATCAAGTTCTTTTTTGTCCGCACCTTCGGATTCTCTTAATGCTCTTTTGCCGCGAACAAGCCAGCCCATCTTTAAAAGAATGTATGCCTTTTCACTTGATTTTCCTTTTCTAACCATAGCATTTGCAAGCGCCAACTGATGTCTTACAAGCGCATCATCATATGTAAATACTTCTAAATCATTATTGATGCCTTTAAATGACTTACAGATATTTTCACGAATAAGTTTTTCCTGAGTCGAACCCATCGGGCCGTAGTATCTTGTAAGCGATGCATAACCGCAAGCATCGCAAACAATCGCATCATATTTAAGCACATCAAAATCCTGATACACGGGACGAAGGTCCATATCCGCCGATCTAAGCTTTGCTTTTCCGACTTTTACGGTTCTGGCCTTAAACTCGTTTTCGCAAATAGGACATTTGTATGTCTTATCATATAAAATATCTTTCTCTTCTTTTTTCGCAGCTTCGGCCTTTTTAGGCGAATCTGTTTTTGGTTTTTCTTCGGGAGTTGGAAACAAATCGTCATCCTTGAGTCCGGAAAGACCAAGTTTTTCCAAGCCTTCAAACATGTTATCCATATTTCTTATAATACAGGCATGGTGCCCGTCGGTGCCGTGCCTGTAAGCAGCACTGAGGAAGCAAAAATAACTATTGCTTAATATCTTGTTAAATTCATATGCTTTGTAGGATATTGTATATCTTTACGTAAGCTATGCAAAAACAAAATTTAAAACTATTTTTGTAATGGTAGTTTGAAAGAGCTCTTCAAAGAGACAATTCTGTTAAAAACCGGCTTTTCTTTTGTGAAATCTTTCATATCCGCGCAGAAGAATCCTTGTCTTACAAACTGGAATTTATCCTCCGGCTCAACATTTGCAAGCTCAGGTTCAACATAAGCATTTGTAAGGACTTTCAATGAATTTGGATTTAAATTCATTGTTCCGTCGGGATTAAGTTTACCTTTTTCTTCATCCACAAGATTCTCGTAAAGTCTTACTTCTGCCTTTACCGCTTCTTTTGCGCTTACCCAGTGAATCGTGCCTTTTACTTTTCTGCCTTCAAAGCCCTTGCCGCATTTGGTTTCCGGGTCGTATGTGCAGTGAATTTCGGTAATATTGCCGTTTTCGTCTTTTTTATAGTCGACGCATTTAACAAAATATGCGTGCATGAGACGAACTTCATTACCCGGGAAGAGTCTGTAATATTTCTTCGGTGGCTCTTCCATAAAATCTTCTCTTTCTATATAAAGTTCTCTTGAAAAAGGAACTTTTCTGCTCCCCAATTCAGGATTTTCCTGATTGTTATCCACATCCAGCCATTCGGTTTCGCCTTCCGGATAGTTGTCGATAATAAGCTTTATTGGGTCCAAAACCGCCATCATACGAGGTTTCTTAAGCTTTAAGTCCTCTCTTATGCAATATTCAAGCATTGCATAATCGACTTCCGAATTGGCTTTTGCAACACCCACCAAATCCACAAATTTTTTTATGGATTCCGGAGTGAAGCCTCTTCTTCTTAAAGCACTGATGGATACAAGTCGCGGATCATCCCATCCGTCAACAACTCCGTCTTCAACCAATTTCTTGATATATCTTTTTCCCGTTACCACATCTTTAAGATAAAGCTTTGCAAACTCAATCTGTCGTGGCGGATTCGGAAATTCAAGTTCTCTTACCACCCAATCGTAAAGAGGTCTGTGATCTTCAAATTCCAATGTACAAATGGAATGTGTAACGCCTTCCACCGCATCTTCGATAGGATGAGCGAAATCGTACATCGGATAAATGCACCATTTGTCACCTGTATTGTGATGAGTCATGTGAGCAACCCTGTAGATAACCGGGTCTCTCATATTTATATTAGGTGATGCCATATCGATTTTTGCACGAAGCACCTTTTCGCCGTCGGCATATTTGCCGTTTTTCATGTTTTCGAAAAGTTCGAGATTTTCTTCAATGCTTCTGTCTCTGTAAGGGCTGTTTTTGCCCGGCGTCGTAAAATCGCCTCTGTATTCTTTGATTTGCTCTGCCGTCAAATCACAAACAAATGCTTTGCCTTTTTTAATAAGCTTAACGGCGCCTTCATACATTTGATTGAAATAGTTTGAAGCAAAGTAAAGTCTGTCTTCCCAGTCCGCACCGAGCCATTTGATATCGCTTAATATCGAATCAACAAACTCCTGTTTTTCTTTTGTAGGGTTTGTATCATCAAAACGCATGTTGAATTTTCCGCCGTATTCTTTTGCAAGTCCGTAGTTTAAGAGTATGGACTTTGCATGACCTATGTGAAGGTAACCGTTTGGTTCCGGCGGAAAACGGGTGCATACGCTTTTGTAAACGCCTTCACTTAAGTCCTTTTCTATTTCAAGTTCTATAAAATTCTTTGAACTTTGTGCTTCTTCCATTAAATCAACTGCCTCCAAGTCATAATTTCTGTACCTTATATAATAACAAGAAATCAGCGAAATGTAAAGGAAACTCAACTTTTATTCGTCATCCGAAATCATCTCCAAAAGCTCTTTACTTTCTTCAGTTTGTTCTATATTGGTAATACTCCTTAGTTTTCTGTTTATGACCCTTGTTCTTCGTCCTATAAGCTTTTCCAAATCTTCATCCGCCTGACGAAGCCTGTTTCTTGCGGAATCAAGCACTGTGGCGAAATTATTGAACTCTGCTTTTGCGGCTTCCAAAATCTGCCATACTTCTCCGCTCTTTTTCTGAATGGCCAAGGTTCTGAATCCCATCTGTAAACTGCTAAGCATTGCCGCCATGGTTGACGGACCCGTGATATTTACATGAAATTCTCTTTGCAACTGCTCTACCAAGCGCATATTTACCACTTCCGCATACAAACCTTCAAAAGGCAAAAACATAATGGCAAAATCCGTCGAGTAAGGCGGAACGATATATTTGTCATGAATGCTTTTGGCGCACTTTTTGATTTCTTGGGAAAGCATATCCCTTTTTTGCTTAATTTCTTCGGCATTGCCGCCATCGTATGCATCCGCAAGAGCTGCCCATTTATCTCCCGGAAACTTGGAATCAATAGGAAGGTAAACCGGTTCATCGTCTTCCTTGCCCGGAAGGCATACGGCAAAATCCACAAGGTCCCTGCTATCCGGCGAAAGACGAAATTGTTCTTCGTACTGATTCGGCGCAAGGATATCGCCCAAAATGGCAGAAAGTTGAATTTCTCCCAATATTCCTCTGTTTTTAACATTGGAAAGAACATTTTTAAGGTCCGAAACGCCGCTTGCAACGCTCTTCATTTCTCCAAGGCCCGCATATACTTCCGCAAGTCTTTTATTAACGGCTTCAAAAGACTGGCTGATTCTGTCATTAAGGGTTTTTTGAAGTTTTTCGTTAACGGTGTCGTTTATCTTATCAAAATAATCCGATATTTCTTTTCTTTGCTTTTCCTGACTTTCCGTTAAAGAATTGCCCAAAGCGCTCATATTTTTAACAACCACTTCGAATGCTTCGTTAATCTTTCTGTCAAGAATTGTTTGCATTTTTTCCGTAACGATCTTGTTGATTTCTTCGATTTGTTTTTGACTTTCCTTCTGATAATCCGCTATATCATCCATAAACTTTTCGCTTATTTGTCTGTATTCTTTTCGGGTATTCTCCTCCTGAGTGCGGATTTCTCTCTCAAAATCAAGCAATTTGTCAAATAGTTGGTTAAACAAAGCGTTTAATTGCTGATTGTTGCTTCTGTTTTGCTCCGAAATCAAACCGGATAACTTGGATTCCATATTGTTGTTTGAGGATATTTTAATAAGAACAATAATGAGTAAGACTACAACTAATGCCAAAGCTCCCAATATTACATATTCCATAATATGCCTTTCCCTTCTTTTGTTATTTTGATTTTAAACGGATTTTTATTTAGAAATGAACATATCTCTTACTTAATTATAGAAAAGAGACTATGTGTAATCAAGTATTTTTCAACTACAAAAGCCCACTTCCTAATCAATAGGTTGTGGGCTTCTGTATAATTTCATGTATATATTATAAATAAGAGGAGAATAGCTATCTATTGGTGACCACTCGACCATACACCATAGATAGTTGCAAATGCAACCAAATATTTTTCTTCTAAATCGCACTCTCGAAAAACATTTCTTGTTTGCTTTTGCAATATCATAATAACGCACCCTTTTTTATATGTCAACAGATTATTGATATTTCGTGAGATTGCGAAAGTGCTTACAAAAATCGCAGCCATTTTTTGTGCAATTTGACGAAGCCTTTATTCCTAGTTTATAACTTTGTTATAATCATTAACAAAGTTTTAATTTTAGTACAAAAATGCTTGCAAAACCAACTTTTTATTTTTATAATCTTTTTGGAAATTATAATTTAGGCGGTAAATATATGATAAATAAAATATCTACCCTTCATTGCAAAAGCAAAAACTTTTTCAATGAGCAATTGGCAAAACATGACATAACATATAGACAGGGACGCATCATGGCTCTGATTGCCGAAAATCCGGGTATATCACAGACTAAGTTGTGTGAAGCAATCAAGCTTGATAAAGGAACAGTTGCCAAGGTAATACTTAAACTGGAAGAAGACAATTACATAACAAAAGAATTGAATCCAACCGATTCAAGATCATTTTATATCTATCCAAGTGACAGTCTTTTGGATGTTATTCCGGAATTCAAAGATGTCAAAAAAAATTGGGATGATATATTAACCAAAGGACTTTCGGATATTGAAATACAAATATTCAAAGAACTTTTAAGCAGAGCTGAAAAGAATGCTTTGGAATATTTTAAATAGAATTAAAGACCAAAAAGGAGGCAATGCCTCCTTTTTGGTCTTTATATCAATACGTCCGATAATTCTTCCATTATCTTTTTATATTTTTCATTTATGTTATTAAAGCAAGTAATCAACTTTGGATTAAACGAACCGCAATTTCCGCAATTAATCATATCCATAACTATTTCATGATCGAATCCTTCTTTAAATCCTCGCTTTACCGTCATAGCATCATATGTATCAGCCAGCGATACAATTTGTGCCGATATTGGGATTTCATCACCCGTCAAGGCATCGGGATAACCTTTTCCATCCCATTTTTCATGATGAGATCTGCAAATTTCTTTGCAACAACGGTAAAAATCTCTGTTCTTTATAAAATTGAAGGTTTCCAAAATTTCGCACCCTTTGATTGTATGCATCTTAATTTCTTCAAATTCTTCCGCAGTCAGAGCATTGGGTTTGCATACAATAGCCTCGGAAATGGCGATTTTTCCCAAATCATGAAAAACAGATGCATCCGTTATATATCTTACATCTTCCTCGGTTAAATCGTATTCAGGAAAGCTTTTTGCCAGTTCATTTGACAAAATTCTTGTATATTCTTTAACTCTTTTAACATGTCCGTAAGGCTCTTTATTCCTGCGCTCTATAAGGTCGCACATAGCGTCGATTACATCGCCTTTGGCCTTTTCAAGCTCCATCCTTTCAATGTTGTAATCGGCATTTTTTCTTTCCAGTTCTCTCGCCTGTTTTTTAACCAACTTTTCAAGTTTTCTTGTATTGCTGTAAAGAGCGATAACATTGTAAACTCTACGCCTTACAATACGAGGAACAAAAGGTTTTCTGACAATATCGGCCACATTATATTGATAAGCCCTATCATCTATGTCCGCGGAGTCTTCTGCCGTTATTAAGATAACCGGGATTTCCCCATCCAAACCTTCGTCCTTCATGTATTCCAAAACTTCAAATCCGTCCATTACCGGCATAAAAACATCCAAAAGCACGGCTTCCAAGTCATGACTTTGTCTTTCGATTATTGCCAAGGCCTCTTTTCCG
>CACZQX010000001.1 GCA_902783445.1 uncultured Lachnospiraceae bacterium | reverse complement strand
GGCGTCGGCAAATCCAGTGTTTCCATAAATCTCGCCATGCAGATGAGAAAACTGGGTAAAGAAGTTATTATTTTCGATGCCGATTTCGGACTTGCAAACATTGAGGTTATGTTTGGTGCGGTTCCGAAATATAACCTTGCGGATATGATATATAAGGGTATGGGAATAAAAGACATCCTTATAAAGGGGCCGAACGGAATAGGTTTTATTTCGGGTGGTTCAGGCGTTGCGGGACTGAGCAATATGTCAAAAGATCAAGTTGCTTACCTCATATTCAAGTTGCAAGAACTCGAAGCCATGGCGGATGTAATTATCATAGATACCGGAGCGGGAATATCGGACAGTGTATTGGAGTTTGTTGCTTCGTCGGCGGAAGTACTCTTGATAACAACTCCCGAACCTACGTCTATAACCGATTCTTACGCTCTTTTAAAGGCTTTGAATACCAGAAATGGTTACGAAAAAGACAACACTGTTATTAAGATGATTGCCAATCGTGTAAATGATTACGATGACGGAAAAGCGCTTTTTGAAAAGCTGAGTGTTGTGGTAAATAAATTTTTAAATGTCAATTTGGAGTTTTTGGGATTTATTCCTTTGGATAACAATATCGCAAAGTCGGTAATTCAGCAAAAGCCGATATCGATTGCTTATCCTAACTCTCCGGGTACAAAGGCATTTGTGGAACTTACGGAAGCATTACTTGAAAATAAGCAGACGGAGGCGCCTAAAAAAGGTCTTGGCCAGATGTTTCTTAAAATGTTCAAGAACAAAAAATAGTTAAATTAGGAGACGCAACATGTTTTTCTCAAGTATTGAAGAAGGCGATATTGTAGAAATCAAATATTTATCGGGTCAGGACGGGAGTATGGCGGAAGGAAAGCTTCCGGAAGAGGCATTCAAAACCAAAATTTTCAATCTTTACGATGACAGAACCATTGATATTGTTATGCCTTTAAAAGACGGAGCAATGGTTGTGCTCCAAAACGACAAGGATTTTTCCGTTATTGTTTCCAATAAAAAGAATTTTTATCAATTTGAATGTCATTCCTTAGGAAGAAGAAAAGAGGGAACATTTGCCGTTATTACCGTAAGAGTTGTAGGTGAAGTTACAAAACTTCAAAGAAGAGACAGCTTCAGAATGGATGCCTCATTGGACGTAGGTATCAGAAAACTTGACGAAAAGATAGCTCAGACAGTATATAAATCGGATAATTCCAGCAGATTTATCACAAGCTTCGGCGTTACGTTAAATATCAGTGCCGGCGGTGTCAAATTTATTTCTAATGAAGAATTTGAAAAAAGTGATATAATATTTATGGAAATAGTTTTCCCGAATCCCTTTGATGAAGAGGATGGAAGCGGAATTGTTTTCGGTCCGAGACGTGACGGAGGAATATCGGAAAGACAGGGAAATAAAGACACATTCCTTTATTGTTTGTTTACGGTGGTTGAATGTGTAAAAAATGATAGAGGCTATTTTGAAACTCGTGGTTTTTTTTCAGAAATCGACAAAAAAGACAGAGAGAAAATTGTTCGATATGTTTTTTTGCTTGAAAGAAGACTCAGAAAGAAAGAAGTAGAGGAAAATGTCTAAAAAAATTTTAATAATTGATGACTCTGCACTTATGAGAAAGGTTATTTCTGATATAATTAATTCAGATGATAGATTCGAAGTTGCAGACACAGCTAAAAACGGTTTGGAAGGTTTGGATCTTATCGTCAAGAATTATGATAAGTATGATGCCGCTTTGTTGGACGTTAACATGCCTATGTTGGATGGGCCGAGCGTTCTAAGGCGACTTCAGAAATCCCCTAGTAAGCTTCCTGTTGTAATGTCAAGTACGGAGACTACGGAAGGTGCGGAAATAACTCTTGATTGTCTTAGCAACGGAGCATTCGATTTCGTTCCGAAACCGGAAAACGTTTTTGAACTAAGAACGGAAGAATACAAGCAGAGGCTTATTAATACTTTGGTAGCTGCTACCAATGCGGATGCTGCATTTTCGACAAAAACGGTCGATAAACCGAAAGAAGAAATACCCGTTCGACCGAAAAGCGAAGGCTTGGCAAAAGCTCAGGCGGCAGAGCCTAAAAAGGAACCTATTAAACATGAGATTTACAAGGGACCGGTAAGAAGCAAAAAAGGCAATAAACTTATTGCCATAGCTTGCTCAACCGGCGGTCCCAAATCTTTAAATGAGGTAATTCCTTTTATTCCAAAAAATATAGACGCGCCGATACTTTTGGTTCAGCATATGCCAAAAGGCTTTACGGAAACACTTGCAAGACGTCTTAACGAGGTAAGTGAAGTTACCGTAAAAGAAGCAACTGATGATGAGCTTATTCAAAAAGGACATGTATACATTGCTCCGGGCGGTAAGCACCTAAAAGTAAAAAAAACACCCGAAGGTGTTAAGACAGTTATTTCGGATGAACCGGCGGTTGTTGGTCTTAAGCCGTGTGCGAATCTTATGTACAATTCGCTTATCGGAATGGGATATGATGAAATTACATGCGTTGTTCTTACGGGAATGGGTGCAGACGGTACCGAAGGTATTGGTAATTTGGGGAAGAAAGAAAACATTTACGTGATAGCACAGGACAAGGAAACCAGTGTAGTTTACGGCATGCCTAATATGGTTGCAAAAGCAAATCTAACTGATGAAATCGTTCCATTGGGCAGCATTGCTAAGGCTATCGAAAATAACGTGGGGGTGAAATGACATGGATGTAAGTCAGTATCTCGAGATTTTTATCGATGAAACAAAAGAACATTTACAAAGTTTAAGCGATCATTTGATGATTCTTGAAAAAGAACCTGAGAACTCTGAAACAATCAACGAAATATTCAGAGCAGCACATTCGCTTAAAGGTATGGCAGGTACTATGGGTTATAAGCGTATGCAGAAGCTTACCCATAACATGGAAAACGTATTTTCAGAGGTAAGAAACGGAAAGATGACAGTAGATTCGGGTCTTGTCGATCTTTTATTCCAATGCCTTGATGCTTTGGAAAATTACCTTGATACAATCGCTTCGACACAGAGCGAAGGCGAAGAAGATAATCAGATCTTAGTTGATCAGCTCGATGCATTCTTAAACGGTGGCGGAGGCGCAGCAGCACCTGCTGCGGATGCGCAAGCGGCAGCACCGGCAGCCGATGCTCAACCGGCTCCGGAAGCAGCTACGTCTGCAGCCGGAGGAGTAGAAATCGAATATGCTGATTTTGAAAAACATGCTATTCAAGAAGGTCTTGAAGGCGGCATGAATATCTACGAAATGAGAGTCTCTATTCAAGATACATGTGTTTTGAGATCCGCAAGGGCATTTCTTGTTTTCAAACACCTGGAAGGAAATGGAGATATCATTAAATCAGTCCCAAGTGTACAGGATATTGAAGATGAAAAATTCGATTTTCATTTTGACATAGCTGTTATTTCCGAAAAATCATTCGATGATATCAAGAAACTTATTATGGATGTTTCCGAAATTGCGGATGTTACGGGAAGACAGATTACAGACATTAATCAGGTTAAAGTTGCGGGCGATGATGCGGATGATACATCGGCACCGGCGGTTGAACAGACAACTGCTCCTGCAAAAGCAGGAACCGCTGCACCGGCAGCCAAGAAAGATGATAAGAAACCGGCTGCTAAGAAAGAGGGTGGCAAAGAAGCCAAAGCCGTTGTCAGCAGAACTGTTCGTGTGGATATCGAAAAACTTGATGTTTTGATGAATCTCGTCAGCGAGCTTATTATTGCAAAGAACGGTCTTGTATCGGCAAACGGTGAATCGGGCGACAATGCAACGGCAAATCAGAGCTTTAACGAACAGATTGAATACCTGGAGAGAGTTACAACAAACCTTCATGAATCTGTAATGAAAGTTCGTATGATGCCTATCGAAACGGTTACACAGAAATTCCCACGTATGATTAGGGATCTTGCTAAAAAGACAAACAAGAAACTTGATCTTACAATTTCCGGTGAGGAAACGGAATTAGACAGAACCGTTATCGATGAAATCGGCGATCCTTTGATGCACTTGCTCAGAAACTCAGCAGATCACGGTATTGAAGCCGATGCGGCACTTCGTGCTCAAAGAGGTAAAACGGAAGTTGGTAATATTTCTCTTAAAGCATATCAGGATGGTAACAACGTTGTTATCGAAGTTGAAGATGACGGTAATGGTATCGACGTAGAGAAAGTTAGAAATAAAGCCATTGAAAAGGGTACAATTACTGAAGAACAGGCTGAAACAATGAACGATCAAGAAGTTATAGATCTTCTTTTTAAACCAAGTTTTTCAACAGCCGAAAAAGTATCCGATATTTCCGGTCGAGGCGTTGGTCTTGACGTTGTTAAGACAAAGATTGAAGCTTTGGGTGGTGATATCGAAGTTAAATCAAGGCTCGGTGAAGGTTCGACATTTATCATCAGACTTCCTCTTACACTTGCTATTATCCAAGCGCTTATGGTTGAAATCGGTAATGAAAAATACGCAATCTCACTTGGTTCTATTCAGACAATCGAAGATATCGAAATTGCAGATATTAAGCTTGTACAGAATAAAGAGGTTATTAATCTTCGTGATTCGGTTATACCAATTATCAGACTTAACGAAATTCTTGATATTGAGTCAAAGAATTCGGATGCTTCAAGTCTTACGGTTGTTATAATTAAGAAAGGCGATAAGACAGCGGGTCTTGTGGTTGACGAACTCATTGGTCAGCAAGAAATTGTTATTAAGTCACTTGGCAAATATATTAACAATGGCACTAAGTTAATCGGTGGAGCAACCATTCTCGGTAATGGAGATGTGGCATTGATACTTGATGTTAACACATTAGTATAGGAGGGGTGATTTAAATGTTAGATACAAATGTTGTTGTAGAATCAAAACAGTATATAATTGTTACACTCGGTATAGAGCAATACGGCATCGACATCGGATATATTGATAACATCGTTAAAATGCAAAAGATTACCAGAGTACCTAAGGCACAGGATTATTTCCTCGGCGTTATCAATCTTCGTGGTGAAATTATTCCGGTAATGAGTCTTAGAAAGAAATTTAATTACGAGCCTGATGAGTTTAAGGATACTACAAGAATTATTATTATTAAACCGGAAGAACAACAGGCTGAAAAGATTGGTATTATTGTTGACACCGTAAGAGAAGTTCTTACACTTGGAGATGACTGCATCGAAAAAGTTCAACATGATCAATCACCGGATAAGCAAAAATATGTCAGTGGCGTTGGTAAAAACAAAGACGCGCTTATTTCATTATTCAATATTCCAAACCTTATAGGTGAGGCAGTTGATAAACAATAAGCATTAATTCGGAAAGGATAGAACGAACAATGGCAGAAATGAACTTTGATGAAT